>CBDULG010000330.1:0-3493 GCA_965367985.1 uncultured Rhodocyclaceae bacterium | reverse complement strand
CCGGCGGTGGGCCGGACGGTCTGGATTGGCTATTGCCTGCCATGTCGCCCACCAACTTGGCGTCAAACCCGGCTTCTGCCATCGCCGCCTCAAGGGCACCCGGCTGGATGCCTCCTTCGCTGAAAGCCTTGACAATAGAGGCGGCATCCGACGCGCTGAGCTTGTCGACGTCGAAGTTAGTCAAGGTGTCCTTGACCACCTGTTGCTGGTCGTCGGACAAGGACCAACACCCCAGCCGCGGTGATCGTCTCACTCATTCTCATTGCTTGATCTGCGCCTGACGTTGTCGCGGGTCGAAGTTGGTCATGTCGCGGCCGCAGACGTCACTCGACGGTCTTGCGCATCAGCACGAGGTTGTCGAGGACGAGATTGGACGACCAGATAAAGTCGGCATCGGCAGCCGGGTCGTCGAACAGGGTTTGGAAGTTCATGAAGGCCGGCTTGTTTTCTACGCCCACGGTATCGTTGGAAAAGACCCGGGCGAGCGGCCAGCCGCTGTCGTCGAATTCGGGCGCGAACCAGTCGGCGGGCACCGGCCAGTGAGCAGCGGAAAAAGCGTTACCGTCGCGAACACCGTCCGTCGCGCACCGGGAGCTGTCGCGCACGGGGCCGTCCAGCGTCAGGCAGGATCGATCGTCCAGCGGTGCGGTATAAAACGTCTGGGCGCGCCAGGATTTATCCGTGACGGTAACCGTACGCCCTTTGGCATCCTTGATGACTGCAACAAGCCCCGCATCACCCGGGTGGTAGGCGACGCCTCGGTTCCGCTCTGAACCAAGCCCGGGGTTTTCTTCCCAGTCGACGCCCATCACGGCGATCGTCAAAGGCCGTTTCGCCTTGAAGCGAACCACACTGGAGTTGAACGGCGTAAACGGCACTGCATCGACGGCGAGCAGTTTGCCGTTAGCATAGAGTTCGAAATAGTTGTCGGCGAACACATACGCCGTGAAAGTCTCCGCACCCCCGGCGTCAATGACTGGAACCTTGTCGAGATCGAGGTCCGAAAGCTGGCGAAGTCGTACGCCGCTGCATTGATTGTAAAGGTCGGCGGCCTTTGCGGCCGTCTCGAAGTGTGTGTCTGCGGGCACGATCCACTGCCGGCCATCATCCGACTTGATCGTACCAACGGGACTGACGCGTGCGCCTTGGCACTCGAACAGACCCGGATTGGTCGTCGTCGCCGGCCCCGTGGTGAAGGAGGGCGCTTCCTGCGCGTGCAGCACCCCGACAAGAGAAATCATCACGGTCAGTGCCGTGACTGCGGATCTGATCATCACCATACCCGGCATACCCACCTCCATTACAAGATACGCTTGACCGACAGAGAAAGTTAGTCTATTAATGCTTAGTATGCGAAGTCAACGATTTGCGTTTAATTTTCTCCTTCATTCAGCGCATTTGCTTGAAGAACGATTACGCGCCCGGCTGTTACCGCTCGGCGTTCACCCAAGACAGGCGCGCGTTCTTGATGCCCTCGGGCGCATGGGAAAATCCTCGCAGGTCACGCTGGCCAGGGAATTCGGTTTAGCGGCCGCGAGCATGAGTACCATGACCACTCGATTGCTGGAAGCCGGTCTGATCGAACGGCAGGTTGATGAGCGCGAGCTTCGCAGCAATGTGCTCCAGCTCAGCGATCGCGGCAGATCCCTGCTGGAGGCGATTTACCGCGAATGGCAGGAGACCGATCGCGAAATCCTGAAAGCAATCGGTGCTGAAAACGCACAACACCTTGCCGCTCTGACTTATCAGCTGCGAAACGCATTGGGCGGATTTACGCCAGGCGATGAGACCAAGGGCGAAAAGCGGCAATCGGGATAAGAAAGAATGTGATGCCGAAACCCCATTTCGCCGTGCCTGCTGACGATCCCAATTGAATCCTGGCCGGCGAAGCAATCAACAGCACGCCACAGGCATCACAACCAGTATTCCCAAAGCCGCCCGAACGTTTCCATCAGCCGTCGGCCGACGCCGCGCGCCGCCCAGGCCTCTGGGGTGACTTCCACCGCGTCCTTCATATCCTCCTCGAACAAACGCTCGATCTTCGCGCCGAATTCGCGCCCGAGGATGATGACGTTGAGTTCATCGTTATGCAGCATGCTGCGCAAATCCAGATTGGACGAACCGATCGTCGTCCACACGCCATCGATGACCGCCGTCTTGGCGTGCAGGATGGTGTCGTGGCGTTCGAAGATGCGCGCCCCCGCAGCCAGCAGTTCGCCATAATGGGCTTGTCCCGCGCGCAGCACGAGGGTCGAATCGCTGCGCCCCGGCAGCACGAGTTTGACCTCCACGCCGCGTTGCGCCGCTGCGGCGAGCGCCCTTAGCGTCTGATCGTCGGGCACGAAGTATGCCATCGTGATGTGAATCGAATCGGTGGCACCATCGATCGCCGCGAGCAGCGCGCGATGCAGCGGGCTCGCTTCGCCGTCGGCCACGCTGCCGATCACCGCCACCAAGCGCTCGCCTTGCTCGGGCGGTGATGCCACCCCGCTGTCGGTCACCTTCGGCGGCACATCGGCGATCAGCGGCGGAAGCTGGTCGTCGCACTCCTGGCGGCGCCAGGTATCCTCGTACAAGATGAGGAACTCCCGCACGGCCGGCCCGGCGACGCGCACATGTGTATCGCGCCAGGGCGCACCGTCAGCGTCATCCGCGGGCTGGCTTCCCGAGCCGGATCCACCCGATGAGTACACGCGGCTGACGTTGATGCCGCCGGTGAATGCGGTGCGATCGTCTACGACCAGCACCTTGCGATGGTCACGATTGTTGAAATCGAGAAAACCGGTCGCGCGTCGCAGCGGGCTGACCGGATTGAACTCGCACACCGCCACACCGCCCTCGCGCAGCCGATCGAAGAATTCGACCGGTGTCTCGAATGAGCCGACGCTGTCGTATATCAAGCGCACCTCGAGCCCCGCGGCACGCTTGCGCAGCATCGCCTCAGCGATGCGCTCGCCGATACCCTCATCGTCGAAGATATAACTTTCGACAAGGATTCGCTCCTTTGCGCCATCGATCGCCTCGAGCATCGCGTCGAAGGTCTCCGGCCCGTCCACCAGCAGCGTGGCATCGTTCCCCGCAAACAAGGTCTCGCCCAGCCGCTCGAGGATGGCAAGGTGTTGCCTGAACTGCCGGTGGTTGCCCTCCGCGCTCACCTCACTCAGTACGGCCTTGCTTGCCTGCGGACTCTTGGCGCCGGCGCTGCCCTGCACCGTGCTTGTTGCGACCGACGATGGTGCGCCCCGGGCGTCCGGCGGCGTGGTAGCAACACTTGCACAGGCGCTGAGCGAAAACGTAAACATCGCCAGCACGAAGCGCGCCAGACTTGCACCGCAGCGCCCTGCGCGTCTATCCCATCCACGCCACGCACCCGCTACCAATCGACCATTTATCGTGCGCATCCCGCGTCTCCGGTGTCAGCCGTCCGGTTTCCCCTGCAGGACGACGTCGCCTGATCTTACCGTCCGACACTGGGCAAGTCACGGCGATCGTC
>CBDULG010000329.1:0-3515 GCA_965367985.1 uncultured Rhodocyclaceae bacterium | reverse complement strand
GATGACGGTGGCACCGAAAACGGTTTCGCCGCTGGCGAGCGTCACGCCATCGGCATCGACCTGCGCGGCGCGCGCGTTCAGGCGCACCGCGATCTGCCGCGACTGCATCGATCGCGCGGCGGCCGAACCCAGCGAAGCGGGCAGTTCGGGCAGCAATCGATCGCCGTTCTCGATCACCGTCACCTTCAGTTCATGCGCCTTGACCCGCGGATAAAAGCGCGCCGCACCCCTGAGAAAGTCGGCCAGCGCGCCGGCCACCTCGACGCCCGAGAAGCCGCCGCCGATGACGATGAAATGACCGAGCCGCCGACGCGCCGCCGGGTCGCTCTCGAGTTCGATGCGAGCGACCCGCTGCAGCACGCGGTTGCGGATGAACATCGCATCGCCGACCAGCTTGAGCGGCAGCGCATGCTGCGCCAGGCCAGGCACCAGATCGAGATTGGCACGCGTACCGACGGCGATGACCAGATGCGCGTAGGCAAGCTCCTGAACCCCGGCCAGTGTGCTCGCCTGCAGGCGACAGCGATCAAAATCGACGCCGGTGACCCGCCCCATGATGAACTGGCGCTTGTCGCCGGCGCCCAGCATCTGCCGGATTGGCGCCACCACATGCTCGGGGAACACCGAGGCGCCGACGACTTCGGCGAGCATCGGGTTGAAGGTGGTGTAGCTCTCCTCGCTGACCAGCACGATGCGGTATCCGCGCGGCAGGCGTTTCCCCAGCGCACGCGCCAGGGTCGTCCCGGCGAAACCACCGCCGACGATGACGATGTTCTTGTCTGTGGACATGGCCGTTGCGCGACTCATTTCGAGGGGAAACGACGGCTGATCACATGGTCGAGCGACAGCTTGCCCGGCCCGTGCAGCAAGGTGATCAACAGCAACAGGCCCCAGGTCTGGTGGTCTCTCAAACCGACCTCGCCGAGATCGGGATAGGAAATCACCGCGACGACGTTGAAGACGAACAGCACCAGCGCCGAAAAGCGCGCGCCCAGTCCGAGAACGAGCAGCACCGGGAAAATCAGTTCCACACCCGTGCCCAACAGCGCGGCCAAGTCGGGCGACAGGAAAGGCACCGCGTATTCGTTTGTGAACAGCGCGACGGTCAAATCCCAGTTGGCGATCTTGGTCAGACCCGATTTGAAGAAAACACTGGCGACGAGCAGACGCACGGCCAGGTCGATGACCGGGGTCAGCGAACCGAGCCCGCGAATGGCGTCGCGCGTCAGGGTGACCGCGCGAGAAGGCAGGCGGGACGGGCCGGCGGGCATGGGGTGTACAGAGCTAGCGTGTTGCATGGTGGATTCCTCGAAGTGGTGTGTGGTAAGGCGCTGCGATCCGCCTGGCAAGTGAAGCCCGCCAGGCGGGTGAGGCTCCGCGCCCACAAAGCGAGCGCGGAGCTGCCGTCGTCAGCCTTTTTTTGCTGCGCCCGCGGCGCCGCCGTGCACGTTGTAGGGCTTGTCGGTGACGGTGCCGCCGGCGATCTTTTCGCAGGTACCCTTCGGCACATAGATCCAGGCCTCCGGATCGTTATCGACGCCGACCGTGCCTGCGCAAGCGCCCTTGCTGGTGCCGCAGTCGTTCTTGCTCGCCTTGACGATGCCGGCGCATTTTTCGTTTGCCGCGTCCTTCGCAAATGCGCCGGTCGCCGCCGTGCCCAGGCTCAAAGCAATCGCAGTGGCAATCGCGCCGCGGATGAGTTGATTGTTGACGTTCATTTGAAAGCTCCTAGAGTGATCTGTGGTGGTGAACATCGCGGAGCGGCCTAAGCCTTCATCGCATCAGGTCGCGCTCCGGAACCCAGTCTGGCCATCGCGATTCACGCGCCGATCAACGAAGGTTCACGATTTGGTCACGCGCGCAGACGCCACCCGACAGCCGGATCGAAGCAAAGTTGGCGTGGTTGCAGCGGTAAATGCCGCGGCTGAGCGGCGTTCCGCGCGAGCCGCAATGCCCGGATCGCGCACGGAGAAATCGCCCGGCCGCCTTCACGCAAGCGTTGCCGCGGTGGTGAATACATGAGGGAGCGAGACGAAGCGGAAAAGAAGAGGCGCTGAAAACATGAGCGCGCAGGAGTAGAGCGCAAGGCGCGGCGGGCACGCTGCAAGGATTAACGTTTCGATGGACGCGGGAGCGCGAGCCACGCCACGCGGCAACAATCCGTATCGATTCATATGGCCCGGCCGCGGCGGGTCAATTAAGCGTGGGACCCCTGTTCGGCTCGTGCGTATTCACGGGAGCCAAGAACACAAAAGCCAGTGCCGGGTTGAGTGGACTTCAACCCGGCACTAGATGATTGCCCGTCGCAATCAGCCAGACCGCACTATTCACGGCGTGCCGAGATCAATCCTCGCCCGCTTGGTCGCACGCTGGTGCATGACAGGCGCCTGGTTGCGCGGCGTTGCACGCGTCACCGTCTGGCTCGTGGTGAATTTGTCCTTGAAGTGATAGGTGTGAGAGAAGTCAGCAGCAAATACTGGGCTGGAAAGTGCCCCAGTCATTACGACCGCACTCACCATCGCGCCGCGGACGAGTTGGTTGATCATGTTCATCTGATATCTCCTAGCGAGAGTTGAGGTCCATAGCATTCCGGACCGGGCTGACCTTGCATCGAATCAGGTACCGCTCCAGATTCAAGTCTGGCCACCGCGATTCACGAACTGATCAAAAATAGGTCACATTTTTGTCACGCGCGCGCCCATCCGACGACTGCGGCGCAAAGTCACTGAAGTGATCGCTGCGCGTCGCCGCGGGGCTGCGAAACGAAATGCATTGCGCCACAACAGCAAGGGCTTGGGCGCACCAGGCGTGCCCCGCGAATCGGCATATACCCTCGTGAATCGCATTCGTTCTGATGGGCGTGAACGTCGCCGAAAGGATCAGCAGGGATGGAAAAGCCGGACGGCAATCCGACGCCCGCGCAAGGGTGGGCAATTGGAGTGACCGCAGCGCCTGTGTTTCCACTCAACGATGGGTTGTGGCGCAGTAGGTCTTGGTGCTGCGCACGTTAATCGAACTCAGCCCGCACTGTGAGACGGTCGCGCAGGCGTGTATTGCGTATTCGTGCCGCACGACAATCGATTGGACGATCAACGGGCTGCCCGCCCGTCGATAAAAGCGAATCGCCACACGGCATTTACAGATCGCCCACGGCGGACGTCGTCAAAGTTGAGGCGTCGTTATACGTGATTTTCAATGGCTCCAATGCCGGGTTGATACGAATCACCCCGGCGTCGATTGCATTTGTATCCGAAATCACGGCGTGTTTAGGTAGATCTCGCTGCGTTTGATCCTTTGTTTGGGCGTCGCCGGTGCGGCTGTGTTCGGCACCACGCGTTTCGCCGGCGTTACCTTGTCCTGACCATAATTCTCATAGCCGACGCGGTACTCGGCAAACGCCGCACTGGATAGCGTGGCAGTCAATGCGAGCGCACTCACGATCGCGCCGCGGATGAGGTGATTTTTGGCGTTCATTTGAAAGCTCCAAAAGAGAATTGAGGTGGCAAGCATCCCGG
>CBDULG010000328.1:0-3542 GCA_965367985.1 uncultured Rhodocyclaceae bacterium | reverse complement strand
TAGACAAACAATGAAGACGCTTCTAAGATAGCCCTGCCGATCCCTTTAGTCAACAGTTTGTCCAAGACAAAATGAACGAGAATTCGCTAGCCATTGCAGCTGTAGAACGCGACACCGGAATAAATAAGGACACGCTTCGTGTGTGGGAGCGGCGCTACGCCTTCCCGACACCCGAGCGGGACGCAAAGGGCGAGCGTCTGTATCCAATGGCGCAAGTCGAAAAGTTGCGCATCATTCGCCGTTTGATCGACCAGGGCATGCGCCCGCGAAACGTCGTGCCCAAGTCGATCGCCGAGCTCACCGAACTACTCGATGCCACCGCGGCGCCGCCGCCCGAAAGTGACACCCGCCTTGGCGAATTGCTCGATCTGGTCCGCCTGCATCGCAGCGACGCGTTACGTCTGGCGTTGCAACAGCAACTGCTCAAGAGTGGCCTGCAACGCTTCGTCAGCGAAGTCGTGGCGCCGCTCAACACATTGATCGGTGAGGCGTGGGTGCGCGGCGACATCGGTGTGCCCGAAGAACATCTGTACACCGAGCAGGCACAGAATCTGATGCGCAACGCGATTGCCGGCCACACCCGCGGCGACGGCCGGCCCCGCGTCTTGCTCACCACGCCGCCAGAGGAATCGCATGGGCTTGGCTTGCTGATGGTGGAAGCCATGCTGGTGCCGGAGGGCGCGAACTGCATTTCCCTTGGCACGCGCACGCCAGTAGCCGACGTGGCGTCGGCAGCCACCGCCGGGCGGGCAGACATCGTCGCCCTCTCCTTCAGCGCCGCCTTTCCAGCGCGCCAGGGGGTTGCCTACCTGAACGAACTCGCCGCGCGTCTGCCGCCAGCGGTCGACATCTGGGCCGGCGGCAGTGCGCTGCGCGGCCGCCCCAATCTGCCGGCTCGGGTCAGCGTCATCTCCAGTATCGACGACGTGTTCGATCCGCTGACGGCATGGCGCGCTGCACACGCTTAAATTTGATTTGCCGGGTAGTCGCTGGTCCTGCCGATACCTGGACGAGGCGCGTGACCTTCGCGAGCAGAAGGACGTGACGCCTACTTCGTCACCCCGGCGAAGGCCGGGGTCCAGGCTCGTGACTTTTACCGGTTGCGATGACGCCTATGCCAGCCTCTCTCACAGCGTCGGGCACGCGCGCCCGCGGCATCGCGATTCGCTCACAGCTGAAAACCGAGCCACAACAACAAGCCTTCAGCGACGTCGCGCACCAGCCCGGGCCGCTGCCCGGCGTAGCGACGAGCCGATGAACACTCTTGCGCGAACCAGTCAGCGAAGCCTTGCACGTCGGCTGCAGCGTGAAACGCAAACATGAGTTCGTAGTTCAGAAACAGGCTTCGAATGTCCAGGTTCGCAGAGCCGGCGAGTGCGAGCGTGTCGTCGAACAGTGCCAACTTGCCATGTTGCATGCCCGGCGCCAACCAGACATGCGCGCCAGCGTGCTCGACGGCACGCAGCGCCCGATTGCGGGCGAAATCCGATAGCGGGTGATTCGTGCGCGCGGGCACCAGCAGGTCGACACGCACGCCCCGCCGGGCAGCCATGCACAAGGCCATCGACAAGGCTGAATCGGGAAAGAAGTAAGGCGTGGCGAGGGCGATGCGCCGGCTCGCACGATAGGCGCCCGTTACCAGCAGCGCATGGATGGCATCGTCTGGCTGGTCGGGGCCGGAAGCGACGAGTTGCGCACAGCCGCCCTCCTCGCCGTCCGCCGCGTCCGCCTCGGCGGGGGCGGTTTGCGCCAGCACCGTCCGCCCGTTGGCAAAGGCCCAGTCGCGCTCGAACAGGGCGCTGGCCTGACGAACCAGGGCGCCGCGCAAATCGAAACTCAGATCGCGCCACGGCGGTTCGCCGCCCTTGCCCTCGAAGTATTCCGACGCCAGATTGCGCCCCCCACTCCACAACCGTGCGTCACCCTCGGGAAAATCGACGATCAGCAATTTGCGGTGGTCGCGCAGATTCGTTCGTCCCCGCAAAGGCGAATGCAGCGGCGGGACGAACAGCTCGAATTCGCCGCCTGCGACGACAAGCCGCCGCAGATTCGGGCGCCCGGCCATCAGGCTGCCCAGTCCATCGAGCAGCACGCGCACGCGCACGCCCTCGCGCGCTTTCTCGCACAGGCAGTCGATGACGCTGTCACCGAGCGGATCGCGCCCCAGAATGAAGGTGCACAGCGCGATCGAGTGTTTTGCCGACGCGAGCGTCGCGAACAAGGACTGCTGCGCCTCCTTGCCGTCACGGTGCACGGTGAGGTCATGGCACGCAACCGGCGCGGGCTGACCGAGCGCCGCGATGGTCTCTTCCGCCCAGCCGCGCGCACGTCGCGTCGCGTCCAGTCGAGGCTGTCTGCCCGGCACGGGGCGCGACAGCTTGCGCGAACCAAAAATCAGAAACACCGGCAGCGCGACATAGGGCACCAGCACGATGAAGAGGATCCACGCGATCGCGGCCGACGGATGGCGTCGGTGTTGCATGACATGCGAGGTAATCACATAGACCAGCAGCGCGGTCGCCATCACGAGCGAATGCACTGTGAGCCACTGACCCGCGGAGAAATCAAGAATCATCGCACTCGCCAGGTGGAACGGTGGGCCGCGTCGCGCGCAACCTGTTCATCGCCGATGCTTTCGCCGGCGCCATAGCCAGAATCCAGCGCCCGCAACCAAAATGCCGACCAGCACGGCCTCCTCGATTTTTTTGATGTCGGTAAGTAGCGCTTCAAGCGCTGCGCCAAAGAACCAGCCGGCGCCGGCGATAACCACCGCCCAAAGCGCGGCGCCAATCATATTGAATAACGCGAAGCGGCGCATCGACATGCGGCTCGATCCAAGGATGACCGGGCCGGCAATGCGCAGCCCGTAAATGAAGCGCACCGAGAGGATGAACAGCACATCGTAGCGCGCCAGCAGGCTGAACACCCTTTCCTTGCGCTCCGCGAGCGCAGGGAAACGGGCGAACAAGGCCTCGCCGCGCCAGCGGCCCAGGACAAACGCGAGCTGGTCGCCCAGCATGCCGCCGGCAATTGCCACGACGACCACCAGCGGCCAGTCGAGCAAGCCGCGGTGGGCGGCGTAGCCTGCGGCGATCAGGATCGTTTCACCTTCGATCAGCGTGCCGATGAAAACCGCAAAATATCCGTACGACGCAACCAGGGCGCTGATCATTTTTTTGTCCGCGGCGACGACCCGATTCGATGACCGCTGTTCGTGTTCATCCCCTTGTGCATCGCCAATTTGCTGATACATACCGTCAGCACGATGGGTTGCACGATATGCGCGCTCTGATGCTTGAGGCGGGTTTCGAGTTGGCGCCCGCGCACATCGTCGATCTTCTCATGCGGATTCATGATTAACGGCGAAGGTCCGCGGAATGCCGCCACGCGGTCGGCAAGAAGCTGGCCGAAGCGCAATTCGTCATCAAAGTCTTCGTCAAGAAAGCGCTGGGCAAAACCGCGAAGGCACCTCCTGTTTTCATCGGAACTACCTAAAAAGCGAAACCCTGGACCCCGGCCTTCGCCGGGGCGACAAATTCATC
>CBDULG010000327.1:0-3545 GCA_965367985.1 uncultured Rhodocyclaceae bacterium | reverse complement strand
CTGACGGCAGTCATACCACGACACAGAAATCAGAAATGCAGCAGGTGAAGTGTCGTGAAATCTCAGCTTCGCTCCCACTGGGCCAAATTCCGTTGTGTTTTTTTGATCAGCCGGATTTGCGTGGTGCATCGGGCTGGACGTCAGGTGCGGCACGGCGAAATGCATCGAGCGCGGTGCAGGCCGCGTCCACTGCGACGAGGTGTGGATACGCGGACAGATCGACCTTGAAGCGGCGCGCGCTCTCGACCTGCGGAACCAGATAGACATCGGCGAGCGTCGGCGAATCGCCAAAGCAGTAGCGACCGCGCCGCGGATCGGCCGCCAGCATCGCCTCCAGCGCGTCAAAGCCGGCGCCAATCCAAGTCTGGCACCAAGCCAGCACAGCGGCCTCATCACAGCCGAGTTGCTTGCGCAGATATTCGAGGATGCGGCGGTTGTTGACCGGGTGGATGTCGCAGCCAACGACTGACGCCAACGCCCGCACGCGGGCGCGTTCATCGCGGTCGGTGGGCAGCAGCGCAGGCGTCGGGTGGCGCTCTTCGAGCCACTCAATGATTGCCGGCGACTGGATCAGCGTGAGGTCACCATTGACCAGTGCCGGCACCAACTGCTGCGGATTGACCGCCTTGAAGGCCGCACCGAGGTGTTCTTCGGTGCGCAGATCGACGGCGACGTATTCATAGTCGATCCCCTTCAGATTGAGTGCGATGCGCAGGCGATGCGACGTGCCGCTGCGAAAGAAGTTGTGAAGTTGCATTGCTGGGCCCTCCTCAGTCCTGTGCTAAGCAGTTGTCCACGTTACAGCCATACAAGCAATTGATGTCCAGAAAGACCAAAGGAACCATGCGAGAGATGACCCATCAGGTCCTGCGCGATCGCGGGATGACCAAGATCTTAGGCAATCCCGGCTCGACCGAGCTGAACTTTCTGACCCGTTTCCCGGAAGATTTCCACGATGTCCTTGGCCTGCAAGAGGCCGCGGCCATCGCAGACAGCCTTGCGCAGACAACGGGAAATGCCGCCATCGTAAACCTGCGTTCGGCGGCGGAGGCTTCCGGTGCGTCGGCTACGTGTTCTGACCAGACGCTCGTCGGCCGCCTGTGTCGACTCTCGCGATGAGCCTTCATGGCCGGATGCTGAAGCCCAAGAATTGCGCGCATCGGCATGCAGGCCTCGGAAGTTTGCGCGCTGCAACAGCACAATCGGATAGCACCTAGCGATTAGCCCCCTAAACCTGCGCCGAGGCTGGAATCCATCGGTACAGAGTTGGTACGGAAACGCCAAGGTCCTTGGCGACATCGCGGGGCGGTACGCCCGTGGCGAGCAGCTTCTTCGCCGACTCGATTTTGCTGTCGGTCATTTTGCGTTTGCGGCCGCCTTTGCGGCCAAGCTTGCGAGCGCTCTCCAACCCTGCACGGGTGCGCTCCATCGTCAAGTCGCGTTCCATTTGAGCCAGGCTAGCCATAACGTGGAAGAAGAAACGACCAGAACGTGTTCCGGTATCGATGGCGTCGGTGAGGCTCTTGAACTGGACGCCTTGTTTGTGCAATTGCTCAACCAGATCGACCAGGTTCTTGACGCTACGGCCTAGTCGATCCAGCTTTCTGCTGTTTGTCGCGCCCTTGGTCGTGGGGCGGATAGGGCGCATGTAAGTCTCGCGCCCCCCCCACGTCGTCCGGCTTCGCCGGTGCGCAACTACTTCTTGGGTGTCGCGCTCAATCGCTCGGTGGTGGCCTTGAGGTCTTCCCAGGATTTATCCATGTTGACCTTGAGCTGCTCCCAAGCGTCGTCACCAGCGCTCTTCATCTTGGCGAGGTTCTCCCACGCCTCGGTGCGCTTAGCCTCAACCAACGCGAGATTCTTATCGTACTGGGCCTTCGCCTGAACCTCCCACTGCGCTGACGCTGCCTTGAGTGGTTCCATCTTTGACTTCCAATCGTTCATCTGCTTTTCCATTAGCGTTTGATATTCTTCACGTTTTCCCATGATGTCGATCCTCCGATCTATTGTTCCGTGGTCGCTTGCGTAGCGATTCAATTTGCGCGGACAGGTCCGCTCGTCGTATGGCAAAGCCGAACCTTGCCGCGCGCTGATAAGCGTCACCGTTCGTGACGCCCTCGAAACCCTCCACGCTCAAGACTGCCAGGCTCACGTCCTGATGATTGTCCGCAGTGATAACGGTCGGGTAACCGCGCCCGAGCAGCTCGAAATGAGCCAATCAGCCCGCTCGGGATTCCGACCCCCAGTCTGTCCGTTCCCCGGGGTGGTGTCCGTTCGGCAACGCACATAGGGTTTGCACCGCAGAGACGTTGGCAAGGGCGAATCCGGCGAACGGCTGGAGATGGCCCTTCAACCCCCACCCGCAATGCCGCGCGCCTCGGCGAGCGATGACCCGCACGCCCAAATTCTTCGTGGGGGCGTTGATCGTGGCGTCAAATGCTGAACTGCCTTGACGCGATTACGCCGACACGAAACATTGACTCTTCGGGTTAAAGGGCCATACTCAATGAGTTGTTGCAACGCAGCAACCCAGCCGTCAAGAGCGGCACCGGTGACGAACAGCGCGAAAACCCACGCGCAAGCGCCACCTCACGCAAGAGCTTCAAGAAGGTAAACACCATGACCAACACCCAACGCGACACCACCGCCGCATCCACTGCCGCCGCTGCAAACTCGTTTCTGACGTTTTCACAGCTTTATTTGAGCGGTATCGAAGACATCTCTGCGCTGAACATGAAAGCGGCCCGCGAAGCACTCGACGATTATGCCTCGGCAGCCAAGGCCCTGTTGGCGCCTACGACCGGAGAGGACTACGCTAAAGTCCTTTCAGAGTTCGGTCGGCCGATGTTCGACAAAGCATTAACGCATTCGCGCAACATGTATGAGGTCATGGCAAAGACGCAGAACGAAATGTCCGCCGTGTTCAAGGATCAACTTGCGCTTCCGCAGATGGCCTGGGCGGGTGCGGGCGACTGGAATGAGCTGTCGGGCATGGTCACCAAGGGCTTCGAGCAATTCAGCGCCAGCGCCACGGATAATTTCAAAGCCGCGACCGACGCAAGCGCCAACGCCATTGCAGCAACGACTTCAAGCGCTAAAAAAGCTGCCTGAGCAATCGATCGCAATACGCAAAGCACGAAGTAACCCCGCTAGTCGGGGTTTTTTATTGACTGCCGACAGCATGATCCGGCGTTTAACAACACCGCGCGGTGCCGGCTTGTGTGCGCCAGCGGACAGACCGTCACCCCCCCGCGCGTAGCATCGTCAACATGGCGACAGCGGCGAAACCGGCAACGCCGCTCTGGCAGGCAGCACTTCTTGCGTCGCCACGCGGCAGCCCGCTGCCATCACGGAACAACACAAGGAAGCTCATCATGCTGATCATCTTCAAGTCCGCTGCCAGCGGCAATATGATTACCCTCGAAACAAACGGCAAGGAAATGCTGGACGTACTGAACAAGGACCCCGAGGCCGCGCAAGGAATCGTCACCGTGGAGCAACTTCCCGACGCAATCGCACGCGTGCGGCAGGCGATCGAGGCTGAC
>CBDULG010000326.1:0-3566 GCA_965367985.1 uncultured Rhodocyclaceae bacterium | reverse complement strand
TCGCCGTGCCTCGCCTCTGTGCTATCGCGCCGGTTTTGCGGCCCTTGCAGCGTTGACGCTGGTTGGATGTGCGGCGCCGCGTTCCTATTCGGTTGGTGCACCGCGCGCCAGCATTCCACCCGCGCCGACCGAAATTGCGGTCTATCCGGCGAATGGCCAAAGCGCGCGGCGGCTCGATCGGGATCGCTACGAATGCCATCTGTGGGCGGTGCGCGAGAGTCGCTATGATCCGAGCGGTCACGCACGGTATTACGACCCGCCGCCACGTGTCGAGCCGGATCCGCCCAGCGGTTACAGCACCACCACCGGCGCCGTCGCTGGCGCGGTGATCGGCGCCGCGGGGGCCAATCCGCGTCGTACGGCGGAAGGCGCGGCGATCGGCGCGGTGGTGGGCGCCGTCGCCGGCAGCGCCGAAGATCGGGCGCGTGAAGCGCGCGCGCAAGCCATCGAGGATTCCTACGCCGGCCGTCGCGAGTACCGGCAGGATCGCCGCGCCGATGGGTACCGCCGTGCCATCTCCGCGTGCCTGGAAGGCCGTGGCTACAGCGTTCGCTGATTACGAGGAGCAAGCAAATGACCCTGACCCGACACATTCGACCTGCCAGCCTTGCGCTGACCGTCGTCGCCCTGATCAGTGCTGCCGGCGCGGGCATCGCTTACGCCGATGATAATTCGCGCGATCGCGGCGAACGGCGCGCCGAACGTCGTGAAAGTCGACAGGATTCCGTGCGGGATCGACGCGAGATTCGCAGGGAAGGACGGGTGGACCGGCGCGACTTTCGCCAGGACGGGCGCGAGAATCGCCGCGACTTCCGCCAGGATCGCGGTGAATACCGCCGCGATTTTCGTCAGGATCGTCGTGAGGTCCGGCGCGATGTACGGCAGGACCGTCGCGAAAACGTACGCGATGTTCGGGACGTTCGCCGCCGCGATCATCGCGTCTACCCGTATCGTGGCACGGTAATTCGCAGCCTGCCGCGCGAGCACCGTGTCATCCACCATCACCGCAGGCCTTACTACTATTCGCATGGCGCGTGGTACCGGCCGTCTGGCGGGCGCTTCGTGGTGATTGCGCCGCCAATCGGCATCGTCGTGCCATTCCTGCCCTACGGCTACGTCACCATGCATGTCGGCCGCAGCGCTTACTACGTGGCCAACGATGTGTATTACGTTCGCCGCCCGAACGGTTACGTCGTCGTCGAGCCGCCAGAAGGCGCGCGGCGTGAGAGTGACGATGGCTATGTGGCCAGCCAGGAGCAGATATACATCTATCCGCGCAAGGGGCAGTCAGCGCAGCAGCAATCGAAGGACCGCTACGAATGTCACGCCTGGGCGCGCGACGAGACCGGCTTTGACCCGACCCGGCAATTCGCCGATTTGTCCGATGAGGAGATCGACGACATGCGTTCCGACTATCACCGTGCGATGGGTGCCTGCCTCGATGCGCGCGGCTACACTGTGCGCTGACCCCGCGCCTTAGCGGCGCGCTGCAAACAATCCCGTCTCCTCGTCCTCGCCCGCCGGCAATTCTCAGGCGGGCGTTTTTTTTTGACCGGGCCGCGGGCGACTTCAGCGCAGTTGTTTCAACAGGGCCTGCGCCGCGGCCTCGGACGACGCCGGATTCTGGCCGCTGATCAACAAGCCGTCGCAGACCACATGAGATTGCCAGTCGGCCTGCTTTTCGTAGCTGGCGCCATTTTCTTTGAGCATGTCTTCGACGAGAAACGGCACCACGTCGGTCAGGCCGACGGCTTCTTCCTCGCTATTGCTGAAGCCGGTCACCTTCTTGCCCTTGACCACGGGGTCGCCCTCGGCGGTCTTTGGATGGCGCAGCACGGCCGGTGCATGGCACACCGTGGCAACCGGCTTGCCCGCCGCCAGCATGTTTTCGATGAGCGCGATCGAGTTGCGATCTTCCGCCAGGTCCCACAGCGGGCCATGCCCACCGGGATAGAACACGGCATCGAATTGATCGGCTGATACGGTGTCCAGGCGGCGCGTCGACGCCAGCGCCTGTTGCGCTTCGTCGTCTGCCTTGAAGCGGCGGGTGGCCTCCGTTTCGGCGTCGGGATCGTCGCTCTTCGGATCGAGCGGCGGCTGGCGGCCAAGCGGCGAGGCGAGGGTGATTTCGGCGCCGGCATCCTTGAAGGCGTAGTAGGGCGCGGCGAATTCTTCCAGCCAGAAACCGGTCTTTTTTCCGGTGCTGCCCAGGGTGTCGTGCGAGGTCAGAACCATCAGTATCTTCATGTTGCCTCCGAAAGTGATCAGATCACGGTGTCGTGTTGGATGAAGGGTTTCGCCGTCGCAGAACGCCACGCTGGCCGCGCAGGCGGATCGGCGCCATCATGAAGACGACCGCCATCCAAGTAGGTAGTTGCATCTTTAATCCCGGATCGCAGACCGAGGAGCTCGCCAACTATGACAGAAGACATGCTGCAGCGCCTGATGAGCGCCGAGGGTCAATCCGCTTCGGCGCGGACCGTCGAAGTGTTCGGCTGGATCATGCTCGCCGAGGCGCCACTGGTGCTGCTGGCGCCCCATTGGGTGGCCGCCGTGCTGCACTTGCCCGAATTGAGCGTGCAGGCCGCCAACTACTTCCGCCTGGTCGGACTGTTGCTCGGCGGCTTGGGCATGTTGTACGTGGTCAGTGGCCGGCTCAATGCGCTCGGCTTCGTCTTCGCGTCAATGCTCGATCGCCCGCTCGTCCCTTTCATCATGGCCGCGCTGTGGTACCACGACATCGTGCCCGCGCCGCTCGCGCTGTTGTTTGCCATCTCGGACACGGCGAGTTTTCTGTGGACATTGAGCGCGTGGCGCGCCGAGCGCAGCGGGCATCATGCGGGCTGACGCGCAACCGATGGCCTGATCATCGGAAATCACTGATTCAGTACGGCCTTGCGGGTCACGTAGCCAATCGACAAGCCCTGCGCGAGGATCGAAAAGATCACCACGCTGTAGGTAAGCCCAAGCACGATGTCGCGCTCCGGCCCCGCCGGCAGCGAAAGCGCGAGGGCGACCGAAATGCCACCGCGCAGCCCGCCCCAGGTCAGCACTTTCCAGGAACCGGGCGGCAGGTTGATGACGCCCCTGAAAGCCGCCACCGGCAATCCGACCGTGAGCATGCGCGCCAGCAGCGTCACCGCGATCGCCAGACAGCCGGCCACCAGTAGATTGACCGAAAACACGACGAGCAGGACTTCCATGCCGATGAGCACGAACAGCACGGCGTTGAGGATCTCGTCGATCAGCTCCCAGAACATGTCCACATAGCGACGCGTCATGTCGGACATCGCCAGTGCGCGGCCGTGATTGCCGATGATCAGACCGGCGACCACCATGGCGAGTGGACCGGAGACATGCAGCTTGCTGGCCAGCGCGTAGCCGCCGGTCACCGCAGCCAGCGACAGCAGCACCTCGACCTGGTAGTTATCCACACTCTTGAGCAGGCGGAAAGTGACATAGCCGAGCACCAGACCAAACACCACGCCGCCGCCCGCTTCGTGCAACAGCAACTCGAAGGCGTGTCCGGCCGAAGGCGTCACGCCGCTGGTCAGCATGCCGAGCAA
>CBDULG010000325.1:0-3579 GCA_965367985.1 uncultured Rhodocyclaceae bacterium | reverse complement strand
CTCAAGATCACCGGCGGATCACTCGCCGAGCTGGCCGCGCGCAGCATCAAGACGCGGCGCGACAGCTGGCTTGATCTGACCGCTATCGGCGGACCCCTCGACCTCGACCAGCTGCAGACCCAACACGGCGGTATCCTGTTTGTCGGCGAACTCAAGCGGCTGTCCAAACCGCAGCAGAAGAACCTCGCTTTCGCGCTCGACCGGCTCGATCGATTCGATCTTCATCTCATCGTGGCCACCGACGCGACGCCTGAAGCGCTTATCGAAGCTGCGTGGGATCCGGCGCTGGTACCCCGGCTGTTCGAAGTCAGCTTGCCACTGCCGGCGCTCGACGCGGTCCGTGACGACATTCCGGACATGGCGACCCAGCTGCTGGTGCACCAGGTCGAAGCCGGCGAAGTGCCCAACCGGCGATTCGGCAGTTCGGCGCTTAACGCCCTGCGCACCCATGCGTGGCCCGGCGGCTATGCCGAGCTGCGCACGACCGTGCGCTCGCTGGCGCTCGGAGCACTCGACGACGAGATTACCGATCGCGACGTGCAACGACTGCTCGATCCGACCCCGGCCACCCACGGCCTGTCGCTGGATTTGCCGTTGCGCGAGGCACGCGAAGTTTTCGAGCGCGAGTACTTTTCGCACCACTTGCGCGCCGAAGGCGGCAACATGACCCGCCTGGCCGAGAAAACCGGGCTCGAACGCACGCATCTCTATCGAAAACTCAAGCAACTCGGCATTCAGACCGGAAAACGGCAGGAAGATAAAGAATCCTGAAGCCGACGAATGGCATGGTGCACTGCACAAATTATTCGCGCGCCGCGTCGCAAACGGCGTAGAATCACTGCACTTTTTCCCCCGCTTGCCACAGGGTCGCCGTGAAAATCATCTTGCTCGGTGCCGGTCAGGTCGGCACCTCGGTCGCCGAGAACCTCGTCTCGGAAGCCAACGACATCACCATGGTCGACACCGACGCCGACCATCTGGCAGCCTTGCGTGACCGGCTCGACCTGCGCACCGTGTGCGGGAATGGCGCCTCGCCCAAAGTGCTGCGTGACGCTGGCGCCGAAGATGCCGACCTGCTGATCGCGGTCACCCAGTCGGACCAGACCAATCTGTGCGCCTGCCGCATTGCGCGCACGCTCTACAATCTGCCGACACGGATTGCACGGCTGCGATCTTCGGATTTCGTCGATTACCCTGAGCTGCTCGATGTCGAAAATTTCGCGGTCGACTTCTCCATCTGCCCCGAACAGATCGTCACCAACTACATTCGCCGCCTGATCGAATTCCCCGAATCGCTGCAAGTGCTCGACTTCGCCGACGGCGTGCTCAGCCTGATCGCCGTGCGCGCCTACGAAGGCGGACCGCTGGTGGGCCATCCAATCAAGGCGCTGCGCTATCACATGCCCAACGTCGAAGTGCGAATTGCGGCGATCTATCGTCAAGGCGAACCGATCATTCCCAAGGGTGACACCTTTATCCACCCCGGCGATGAAGTGTTCTGTCTCGCCGCCTCGGTTCATATCCGCCAAGTGATGCGCGAGCTGGCACGCCTCGACCGGCCGATGCGACGCATCATGATCGCCGGCGGCGGCAATATCGGCCTGCGACTGGCGCGTTCGATCGAGCGCGACTACGAAGTCAAGCTGCTCGAAACCAACAAGCCACGCGCCGAATTCATCGCCAACGATCTGTCGCGCACCCTCGTGCTGGCCGGCGACGCCACCGACGAAAACCTGCTCGAAAACGAGAACATCGATGAAATGGACATGTTTGTCGCGCTCACCAACGACGAGGAAGACAACATCATGTCCGCCTCGCTGGCCAAACAAATGGGCGCACGGCGCACGCTGGCGCTGATCAACCGCAAGTCCTACGTCGATCTGGTCCAGGGCGGCCCCATCGACATCGCCATTTCACCAGCCCAGACCTCGATTGGCTCGCTGCTTGCCCACGTGCGGCGTGGCGACGTGGTGGCGGTGCACAGCCTGCGCCGCGGCGCGGCCGAGGCGCTCGAGATCATCGCCCACGGCGACGAAAAGAACTCCAAGGTGGTCGGCCGCGCGATCGAAGACATCCGCCTGCCGCACGGCGCATCAATCGGCGCCATCGTGCGCGAAGACGGGCGCGACGGCGACAAACCGGGTCGCACCACGGTCGTCATGCCGCACCATGACACGATCATCAAACCCGAGGATCACCTGATCGTTTTCTGCACATCGAAGAAGCTCGTTCGACAGGTCGAGAAACTCTTCCAGGTCGACTTCTCCTTCTTCTGACATGCGCCGCTACCACCCGATCCTCAATCCGCTCGGATTGATCATCGTCATTTTCGGCCTGCTCATGGGCGTCCCGCTGAGTCTGTCGTGGCTGTTCGGCGACAACGCACTGTCAGCCTACGACGAAGCGATCCTCATCACCTTCGCCGCCGGCGTTGCGCTGTGGAGCACGACGCGCGCCGGCAGACGCGATCTGCGCGTGCGCGACGGCTTCCTGCTGGTGGTGCTCACCTGGGTGACGCTGCCGGTTTTCGCCGCCTTGCCGTTGTGGTTTTACATACCCGACATGTCATTCACCGACGCCTACTTCGAAGCCACCTCGGGCCTGACCGCAACCGGTGCGACGGTGATGTCGGGCCTCGACGATCTGCCACTGTCGATCAACTTCTGGCGCACCTTCCTGCACTGGATCGGCGGCATGGGCGTGATCGTGCTGGCGGTAGCGATTCTCCCGCTGCTCGGCATCGGCGGGCGCCAGTTATTCAAGGCCGAGGTGCCCGGACCGATGAAAGAGTCCGCGTTGACGCCACGTATTGCCGAAACGGCCAAAGGCTTGTGGACGGTCTATCTCATGCTCACGGTTGCCTGCGTAGCGAGCCTGATGTGGGCCAACATGGAGTTCTGGGACGCCCTCATGCACGCCTTCTCGATCATGGGGCTGGGCGGCTTTTCCACCAAGGACGCCAGCCTCGGCCATTTCAACAGCGTACCGATCGAACTGATCGCAATGGGTTTTGCACTGCTCTCAGGTATCAACTATGCCACCCACTTTCTCGCGCTGCGCCAGCGTTCATTGCACGCCTACCGCCATGACAACGAGCTGCCATTCTATCTGGCCGTACTGACCGCCAGCATCATTGGCATCACGCTCTATCTGATGCCCCTGCAGGTTTACGCGAATGGCTGGGACACGCTGCGCTACGTCGCCTTCCACACCATCTCGCTGGCCAGTTCGCTCGGCTTCGCCACCTCCGACTACACCGCCTGGCCGATGTTCGCGCAGATGTGGATTCTCTTTCTCGGCAGTTTCATCGCCTGTTCGGGCTCCACCGGCGGCGGCATCAAGATGATGCGCGCGATCATCCTCTACAAGCAGGTGTTCCGCGAAGTCATCCACGCCATTCATCCGCAGGCCGTCCAGCCGGTACGCCTCGGTAACACCCTGGTGTCGGACAAGATCCTGCACGCGGTGCTGGCATTCAGCTTCATCTACATGGTTACGATTGTCACCCTCACGCTCGTGCTGTCGGCCACCGGGCTGGAACTGATCACTGCGTTTTCGGCGGTGATCGCCTGTCTCAAC
>CBDULG010000324.1:0-3665 GCA_965367985.1 uncultured Rhodocyclaceae bacterium | reverse complement strand
ACAAGATCTTCTACACGACCGGCCGGCTGACCTCCGAGATGGTGATGAAGGCCGCACAGATGGGTGTGCCCTTCCTCGTCTCGCGCTCCGGCCTCACCCGCATGGGACTTGAACTCGCGCAGCGGCTGGGTATCACCTTGATCGGCCGCGCCCGCGTTGGCCGCCACCTCGTCTATACCCACGCACACCGCGTCACCCGGAGCGCCTCATGAAAAAACAACCGATTGCCGGCCTCATTCTCGCCGGCGGCCAAGGCTCCCGCATGGGCGGCGTCGACAAGGGTCTGGTCGAACTCGACGGAAAACCGATGGTGGCGCATGTCATTGATCGCATGCGCCCGCAAGTGGACGCCCTCATGATCAACGCCAACCGCAACGCCGAGGCCTATGCGCGCTTCGGCGTACCGGTCGTCGCCGATCGCGTGGGCGGCTTCGTCGGCCCCCTCGCCGGTCTCGACGCCGCCTTGCACGCCTGCCCTGCAGACGTCGAATGGATCGTCACAAGCCCTTGCGACTCGCCCTTCCTGCCACTCGATCTGGTCGATCGCCTGATGCGCGCCGCGCAGGCTGAAAACGCCGAACTCGCCATGCCGCGCAGCGAAGGTCAGCTTCAGCCGGTTTTCCTGCTCGCCCATGTATCGGTCGCCGGATCGCTGGCCGCCTACCTCGCCGGCGACGGGCGCAAGATCGACCGCTGGGTCAAGTCGCGGCCACACGTGATCGTCGACTTCGATGACTGCCCGGCGGCGTTTGCAAATATCAATACGCGGGACGAACTGGCTCAACACGGGCAATCGTAGCCCGCTTGCCGCTCAACTAAACGGAAAACCCGGTCAAGGCCTCGCGTATCTCGGTGATCAACGTCCGTGTGCGCGCTGGCAGCAGGCGGGCATGCGGGTAGACAACGCTGATCGGACGGGGCGGTAGCTCGTAGTCGGCGAGCACGATCTTGAGCGTGCCGCGTGCGACATCGGGCGCGACCTGATAGGAGAGAAAGTTGCCCAGACCGAGGCCCTCGCGGCAGGCGGCGACTGCGGGGGCGGCGTGGTTGAAGCTGAGCCGCCCGTCGACGGCGATCCGGGCGCGGCGTCCGCCGTCAGCAAAGGTCCAGTGGGAGAGGCTGGTACCGATGAAGCGGACGCATTCGGCGCCACGCAGATCGCGCGGATGCGCTGGTGTGCCGTGGCGGGCAAGAAAATCCGGACTTGCGACGACCACCTGCCGGACCATGCCCACCCCTTGCGCGATGAGTGAGGAATCGTCGAGCGCGCCGATGCGGATCGCGGTATCAAAGCCCTCTTCCACCAGATTCACCACCCGGTCGAGCAGGATCAGGTCCACGCTGACCCCCGCATGCCGCCTGACAAAACGGTTGACCGCGGGCGCTACGTACATCTGGCCGAACAACACCGGTGCGGTGATGCGCAGATGACCCATCGGCACGCTCGCATCGGCGCGCACCACCGCTTCCGCTTCCTGCACCGCGGCGAGCACTTGCCGGCAATCGGCGAGATAGCGGCGGCCTTCATCGGTCAGGGCGATACGGCGCGTGCTGCGGTTGAAGAGGCGCGCGCCCAGATGTGATTCGAGCGCCGCCAGGCTGCGCACCACCGACGGCAGCGAGGTGTCGAGCGCGCGCCCAGCGGCGGTCAGGCTCCCACCCTCGGCGATGGCGACAAAGATGCGCATGTGCTTGAACAGATCCACCGTTGAACCTCGAAAACCGCAGATGACCGCTTGTCGGCTTCGCTGAGTCTTGCTGGACACCGACGCCTTCGCATCGACTAAGGCTTCCAAGATAGGTCATTACTCCGATTTTTGCAGCAATCAAGTTCGAAGCTGGCTATTTATTCCAAAGCGTCTCTGCATCAGAATGAGTTCACACTTTCAATGGAGTCGCCGCTCATGCCCGCCACTGCACCTATCCGCCTTCACGGATTTACGCTTTCCGGCCATAGCCACCGGATCACTCTGTTCCTCTCCCTGCTTCAATTGCCGCACACGTTCGAGCAGGTCGACCTGATGGGCGGCGCGCACAAGCAGCCCGACTTTCTCGCCATGAACCCCTTCGGGCAGGTCCCGGTGCTGCAGGATGGGGATATCACGCTGGCCGATTCGAACGCCATTTTGGTGTATCTGGCGATGCGCTACGGCGACGCCCAGTGGCTGCCGCGCGATCCCGTCGGCGCGGCCCGTGTGCAGCGCTGGCTGTCAGTCGCTGCCGGGCCGCTGGCCTCAGGCCCGGCGCTGGCGCGCATCCAGGTGCTTTTCAACAAGACGACGCCCGATGCCGCCTTGATCGAGCGCAGCCATGCCTTGCTGAAAGTGCTCGACGCGACGCTCGCCGAGACGCCGTTTCTCGTCGGCGAAGCCCCGACAATTGCCGACATCGCCTGCTACAGCTACACCGCCCATGCACCCGAAGGCGGGGTCAAGCTCGACGCCTACCCGAACCTGCGTGCCTGGCTGGCACGCATCGAAGCCTTGCCGCACTTTGTCGGCATGCCCGCTTCGCCGGCCGACTGAGTACGATCATGTCAGTGTTTCATGAAGGCGAACTCGCCATTCAGCAGCGTGCCGGCGTTGCCGAAACCTCCGCGCGCGTGGGCGCGCGTTTCATCCGCAATGCCATGCCGGAGCAGCATCAGCAGTTTTTCGCGCAGTTGCCGTTCGTTGCCATCGGCGTGCTCGACGACAGCGGCCAGCCCGTCGCGGGATTGCTGGCTGGCGAACCGGGTTTCATTTCTGCGCCAGACGCACGACATATCGACGTGCGCGGCGGCTTGGCGATCGGCGCGGGGGTTGGGGAGCGATTAATTGCCGGCGCGCCCTTCGGCATCCTCGGTCTCGAAGCCCATACGCGGCGGCGCAACCGACTCAACGGCGTCGTAGAGCACGCCCGGAATAGTCGATTGCGATTGCGCGTCACGCAAAGCTTCGGCAACTGCCCGAAATACATCCAGCCGCGCCGCGCCGAGTGGGCGCCCGTTGCGACGGGACACAGCTGCCAAGTCGCCGGCTGGGATGACACCGCCCACCGCATCGTCGCCGCGGCCGACACCTTCTTCATCGCGAGCGCCCATCCGCAAGCCACCCTGCATGGCTCGGAAGCACACGCCGTCGACATGTCACACCGCGGCGGCAAAACCGGCTTTGTTCACATTGATGGCACAACACTGCAAGTGATGGACTACCCCGGCAATCGCTTTTTCAACACCCTGGGCAACCTCGAACTCAACCCCCAAGCGAGCCTGCTGTTCATCGACTACGCCGAACGCACCGTCTTGCAACTCTCGGTGAGCGCGCGTGTGGAATGGTTGTCACATCGTGACGCCACTACGCGAGCCGAGCGTCGCGTGCACTTCAAAGTGTTGAGCGCAGTGCGTACGGAAGGTGGATTGCCATTGGTGTGGCACCAAGATTGAAGTTGCGTAGGGCGGAAAAGCGAAGCGCCTTCCGCCGCATGAATATCAGGTTGACGGTGAAGAAAAGTATCTCGCACGGAACTCGATTGCTGCGCCAGGCGACGCACTGTCCCCAAGGGTCGGCGCGGCAGCAGGCGCTTCGCTATTCAACGCTACGCTGGCTACGGCTGTGCTTTCTTCCCCGGTAACAAGACACGATTCGCCACCAGCACGGCAATCGAAACGATCACCACGATGACCG
>CBDULG010000323.1:0-3682 GCA_965367985.1 uncultured Rhodocyclaceae bacterium | reverse complement strand
CGCCGGCGTCGAACGCGTGATGGGTTTTTGCAGCGATGAGGAATATCAAGAATTTTTCCGCTCAGTGCCGGAGTTCGAAAAGATGCTCATCCGCTCCGGCACCATCCTGGTTAAATACTGGTTTTCGGTCACCGACGACGAACAAAACCGTCGCTTCCAGATGCGCATGTACGACCCGCTCAAACAGTGGAAGCTCAGTCCGATGGACATGGAATCGCGCCGCAGATGGGAGCAATACACCATCGCCAAGGAGACCATGCTGAAGCGAACCCACATCCCCGAAGCGCCCTGGTGGGTGATCCAGCCCGGCGGCAAAAAGCGCGCGCGCCTCAACTGCATCCACCATCTGCTGACCCAGGTCCCCTACGGCGAAATCGAGCGCCCGCCGGTCGACTTGCCCGCACGCGTGTTCAACTCAGATTACATCCGCAACCCGGTGCCGGACGACATGTTCGTACCGGCGATCTACTAGACGTTTCCATGCCGCGTTGCCCGAAGTTCGCGCTGTCACCTCCGCGCTTTCCCTGCTCCCGACGCCGCACGCCGCGGAATGCACCCCGCGCGTTCTAACGCGCTCGCAAACGTCTCCATCGATTCCGTCGCCGCGATTCGCGCCGATTCGCCAATCAAGCGACTCCGGATTTCCATTAGACTCAGGACAGCCATTCCGGCGCCTGGCTCACCAAACGTCGAATGGGCATTGAGAGTCACTGCAAAAATGCCTCACGCAATCGCGGCCAACGCGTTTGCGATTCTTTCGATTGACGCTGTCCCCGGAGGTTGAAGCATGTCGGACGTATCCGCATTTATCGCTGCACGTGATTTCCTGCTGGCGCATTGCAACGACTACGACGCCGCGTATTCGGGCTTCAAGTGGCCGAAGATGGAGCGCTTCAACTGGGCGCTCGACTACTTTGACGCCCTCGCCAAGGGCAACGACGCGCCCGCGCTGTGGATCGTCGAGGAAGACGGCAGCGCGTCGAAGCGCTCGTTCGCCGAGATGTCTTCGTACTCGAATCGCGTCGCCAACTGGCTGAGCAGCCAGGGGGTCAAGCGCGGCGACCGCATCATGATCATGCTCGGCAATGAGGTGCCGCTGTGGGACACCATGCTGGCTGCCATCAAGCTTGGCGCCGTGGTCATCCCGGCAACCACCCTGCTCGCGCCCGACGATCTCATCGATCGCGTCGAGCGCGGCGAGGTCAAGCACGTCGTGGCGGGCAAAGCGCATGTCGAAAAATTTGCCGACGTACCGGGCAGCTTCACGCGCATCTGCGTCGGCGGTGACTGCGCCGGCTGGAAGCGCCTGGAGGACGCCTACGACGAATCGGACGCGTTCACGCCGAGCGGCGAAACGCGCGTGGATGACCCCTTGCTGCTGTATTTCACCTCGGGCACGACGTCGAAACCGAAGCTGGTGCTGCACACGCATCAGTCTTACCCGGTCGGGCATCTGTCGACCATGTACTGGATCGGCCTCAAACCCGGCGACCGTCACCTGAACATTTCCTCGCCGGGCTGGGCCAAGCACGCCTGGAGTTGTTTCTTCGCACCGTGGAACGCGGGTGCCTGCGTCTTTCTGTACAACTACGAACGCTTCGATGCCAAAGCGCTGCTCGACGTGATCGTCAAGTATGAAGTGACCACGCTGTGTGCGCCGCCCACCGTGTGGCGCATGCTCATTCAGCAGGATCTTGCGTCGGTGAAGACCAAGCTGCGCGAGTTGATCGGTGCCGGCGAGCCGC
The DNA here is from genome assembly GCA_965367985.1 of uncultured Rhodocyclaceae bacterium. Classification (GTDB taxonomy): domain Bacteria; phylum Pseudomonadota; class Gammaproteobacteria; order Burkholderiales; family Rhodocyclaceae; genus Nitrogeniibacter. Next base: position 1,937 of record CBDULG010000323.1, on the reverse strand, counting down.
TTAACCCGGAAGTAATCGCGCAGGTGAAAAAAGCGTGGGGCATCACCATTCGCGACGGCTACGGCCAAACCGAGACCACCGCGCAGATCGGTAATCCGCCGGGCCAGCGGCTCAAGCCCGGCTCAATGGGACGGCCGCTACCGGGTTACACGATCGCCATGCTCGATGCCGAGGGACATCCGGCGAGCGAAGGCGAAGTGGCGATCCGCATGGACGACGAGCGCCCGGTCGGCCTCATGGTCGGCTACGCCGGCAACGCCGAAAAGACCGCTGAAGTCATGCGCGACGGCTACTACCGTACCGGCGACGTCGCCAGCGTCGACGAGGACGGCTACATCACTTACGTTGGCCGCGCCGATGACGTGTTCAAGGCCTCCGACTATCGCATCAGCCCGTTCGAACTCGAAAGCGTGATCATCGAGCACCCGGCCGTGGCCGAAGCGGCGGTCGTGCCGAGTCCCGACCCGTTGCGCCTCGCCGTGCCCAAAGCCTTTGTCATCCTCACCGCCGGGCATGAACCCGGCAAGGATCTGGCGCGCGATATTTTCAAGTTTACGCGCGAGCGGCTCGCGCCCTACAAGCGCATCCGCCGCCTGTCCTTCGCCGATTTGCCGAAAACGATTTCCGGCAAGATCCGCCGTGTCGAGCTGCGCAACGCCGAGGCAGCGCGCGCGGAGGGTACGCGCGGCGAACTGGAATTCTTCGACGACGATTTTCCCGAGCTGAAGTAGTACGGCAGCTTTTTATCTGCCCGGTCGCGCGGATGCCGGGGCGCAACGCGCGGGCTGGGCAGACGAAGGCACCTGAACAGCCCCCTCTTCGAAAATGTTGGGCTTCGTCGCACTCTGCCCAACCAGCGCGGCCTCGAGGCCGACGTTCCAAGCTGAAAAGCCTGACCGCCGCGGGTACGCGCACACCCTAAACCCAACATGTCCACAAACGTTGACGCGTCGCAATTCGTCGACTAATCTAGACACATGGACATAAACACTGCAATCGCCGTATTCGCTGCGCTCTCGCAAGAGACGCGTTTGCACACGTTCCGCTTGCTGGTGCAGGCGGGGAACGAGGGGCTCGCCGCGGGCGCGTTGAGCGACGCGTTGGGCACGCCCCACAACACCCTGTCATTCCATCTGAGCCATCTGGTCAACGCCGGCATCGTGTCCTCGCGCAGGTCCGGACGCTCGGTGATCTACTCGGCGAACTTCGGTCTGGTGCACGAATTGATCGGATTTCTCGTCGAAGATTGCTGCCGCGCCGAATTCGCCAAGGTCCGAGATAGCGAACACGGCGGATGGTCGGTGATCGAGCTGGCGCAGTGCTGCTCCCCGGTGGCGAAGGCCACACAACACGAGAGGTAATACCAATGAAACGCTTGCACATCCATGTCGGTGTCGACAGCATCGACGAAAGCATCAAGTTCTACAGCACCCTGTTCGGCGCGTCACCGGTGAAAGTCAAAGGCGACTACGCCAAGTGGATGCTCGATGATCCGGCCGTCAATTTTGCCGTCTCCACCCACACCGCCACGCGAGGCGTCGATCACCTCGGGATGCAGGTCGAAAGCGATGCCGAGCTGCAGCAAATGCGCGAACGCCTGGAGGCCGCCGAAGTCGCGCTGCTCGACGAGGGCGAAACGGTGTGCTGCTATGCACGCTCGGATAAGTCCTGGGTCAAGGACCCGACCGGCATTGCATGGGAGGCGTACCGGACGATGGAGGACGTTCAGGTGTCCAACTGCTGCGCTCCGGTCGCCAGAAAAACGAGCGCGCCCGCGGACAAGCCCGCGAGCTGTTGCGGACCCGCGTGATCCCATTCACCGCGAAAGCGTATTGACGCCCCGCCTGACGGCCTGCCCCTTCAAGGCGGCCGCCTCGCGCTTCAACGCCGGCCCGGATTCTGGTCATCGACCGGAATTCGGGCGCGGGTGTATTGTC
>CBDULG010000322.1:0-3689 GCA_965367985.1 uncultured Rhodocyclaceae bacterium | reverse complement strand
GGGCGCATTGAAACAATTCTTGCCGGCCACCTCGGATCGAATCGCCCGACACACACCCTGTAGTGCCGATGTTCATCGACAGCCACTGCCATCTCGACTTTCCTGGCCTCATCGATCGCAAGAGCGAGGTGCTTGCGCTCATGGAAGCCAATGGCGTCGATCAGGCGCTGTGCGTGAGTGTCACGCTCGAAGCCTTCCCCAAGGTGCTTGCGCTGGCGCACGAGCACCGGCACCTGTACGCCTCGGTGGGCGTTCATCCCGATAATGCCGAGTGCGAAGAGCCCGATGTCGATCGCCTGCTCGCCTTGGCCGACGACCCCAAGGTCATCGCGATTGGCGAGACCGGGCTTGATTACTACTGGCAGAAGGACGAACCGGAGTGGCAGCGCGAGCGCTTTCGCACCCACATCCGCGCCTCGCGCGCCTGCGGCAAACCGCTGATCATCCATACCCGTTCGGCCGCAGCCGACACCATCCGGCTGATGCGTGAAGAGGGCGCCGAGGCCGCGGGCGGCGTGATGCATTGCTTTACCGAAACGCAGGAAGTCGCCGACGCCGCGCTCGAACTGGGTTTCTACATATCGTTTTCCGGCATCGTCACCTTCAAGAACGCCAAGCCGCTCAAGGAAATCGCCCGCACGGTGCCGCTCGAGCGCATGCTCATCGAAACCGACGCGCCCTACCTCGCGCCGGTGCCGCACCGCGGCAAGACCAACGAGCCGGGTTTCGTCAAGCATGTCGCCGAGGAAATCGCCGCACTGCGCGGTGTGGCGCTCGAAACGATTGCCGAGCAAACCTCCAATAACTTCAAGACCTTGTTCAAGGTAAGTTGATAAGCCAATGCTAAATAAACGATTTCTTGTTCGCGCGATAAGCAGCGCGGCGGCCGTGCTGATCACCCAGTCGGTACACGCCGGGGCTTACGACGACGCCATCAACGCGGCCACCATGGGCGACGCACCAGCGCTCTCGCAGCTCATTGGCAAGGGGCTGCTGGCCGATACCGTTGACGCGTCGGGCAACACCTTGCTGATCCTTGCGGCGCGCGAAGGCAACCTCGACACGGTCGGCCTGCTGATCGAGAAGGGTGCGCGTCTCAGCGCACGAAACGCGGCCGGCGACAGCGCCTTGATGCTGGCCGCGCTGAAAGGGCATCTGCCGATCGTCGAACAGCTGCTAGCGGCCGGCGCGCCGATCAATAACGACGGCTGGACGCCGCTGCTCTACGCCGCCTTCGAGGGCCATACCGATATCGCACGCGCGCTGCTCGAACGCGGTGCCGAGGTCGACCAGCGCGCCCCCAATCTGGCGACGCCATTGATGGTTGCGGCGCGCAACGGTCACAGCGACGTCGTCAAATTGTTGCTCGCCAATGGCGCGGATGCTTCGCTTGAAGCGGACAACGGCCACACGGCGCACAGCTGGGCACTGGAAAATGGGAATACCGACATCGCAGCGCTGCTCGAAAAGGCTGCGCCTGCAAAAGCTGGCGAAAAAAAGGCCATACGGCTGCAAATCGAATAGCCGCAGTTTGCCTTCTGAAATAAGAACGGGCCGCGTACGCGGCCCGTTCTTATTTCAGTGATCCGTTGAACGCGCGACCGCGATCAATCCGGAATATGCACCGCACCACGATTGACGTGAATGCGATCGGCCGCCGCGGGCGTCAACAGAATCGGCGGCAGATTCGCTTCAGAAATCGGGGGCACCGCTCCTGGTTGTCCGCCACGCGGCGTGGTATGCACCACCTGCGAGGGCGGCAACGGCGTGCCCTTGGTGAGGTGATCCCACATCATGTCGAGTGCCATGCCGCCGTAGTAGTGCAACGGAATGAAGCGCGAATCATAGCCGGAGAAGGGCAGGAAGGCTTCGAAGTGCTGCGCGTTGGTTACCTCGATATAACTCAAGCGGCTGCGGTGGCGTTCGGCCAAATCGTTCAGACCGAGATACGGGCGCGACGTGTGATTGACCGGCACCAGTGCATCGGCACGGCCATGCACGATCAGCGTTGGCTTGCCGTTAAGGCGGCCGTTGACGTCTGCGTTGCGAATGCTCTGCTGCACCTGGCGTTGCTCGAGCAAATTGCGCAGGCAGTGGGCGCCGTCCCAATAATAGTCAGGCATACCGGTGCTTTTCGATACGCCCAGTGCCTCGCGGATCGGCCCGTTGGCGGCATCCTCGGCAATCAGGTTGATGCCGGTGGACGGCGGCACACCGTTGTTGAGCGCCCACAAGGTCGGCATCGGGCTGGCGGCCGGCGGCGCGGGCATGCCGGTGGTGGCGTCGGTGGTGCCCATCGAGTAGCCGCAAAGATTGTCGGCCACGGAGGCACGCATGAAGGCATTGGCGTAGGTCAGGCTGACCGCGGTGCTTACCGTAAAACCGAAGTGTGAGGCGTGCAGCAGATCGCTGTCAGGAAGCCAGCCGTGTGCGTGTAGACGGGCCAGCGCATCCTCGGCCTGCTCGATCACTGTGCTCCCGGCGATCATGCCGTGCGCGGCGAGCGCGCTGCACCGGTTGGCCGCGAAGGCGGGCACGATGAAAGACAGAAAAGGGCTGTCCGCAACGGAGGGCGCCAGCGCGGCGCATGGCTGGAGCAGGTTGGCGTAAGTCGTGTAATCGAAAAGCGGGCGTCCCGGATTGCGGATTTCGACGCCACCCTGGTGTACCGAAACGCCGCGGCGCATGTCCACATTGATCTGCGGTTCCTGCACCACCACCGCGTCGATCATGCGGCGATGGTCGGCTTCGGCAGCAGCGATCACGCCGCCAGCGCCATTCGACACGCTGGCCGCGATGACCAGTGTATTGCGCGGTTGGTAGGCATGCCGGCTATGGCGCTTGCCGTCGTCGGGTGCATGCCAGCGATTGAGTACCTCGAAGGCGAACTCGATACTCTCGAGCGTCGCCTTACCCCAGATGCTCTCCGGATTGTCCTGCGAGTGGGCATGCTTCATTGCGTAGCGATTCGGATGGTCGGCGATGTAGTCGAGCCGTTCGGCTTCGCTCAATTCGGCGCGGAAATAGGCTTTGTCACCTGCGGCTTGCGCGTCGGCCAGCGTGCCATCGGGCAGCGTGACGATATGGGTGTTGAGTTCATGCCCGCCGGCGCCGGTGCCCTTGTCCGTGTAGGCAACCGCGCAGCCGCGCTTGAGACTCCATTCACCCGTCGTACCGATCGCGCCATACACCCCGCGCGAACCGCTCGAGGGCGCCGCGACGATGCATGGCTGTTCGGGATTGAAATGTGCAGGCACCTGCACCAGCAGGGTCACGCTTTTGGCTTCGCGTACATTGCGGCTGGTGCGATATTCGGTGCCCGGAATCAGGCCTTCGCCCAGCGTGTCGTTACCGTCGAGATCAAGGTTGGGACCGAACAGCCGGCCATAGCCGCCGGCCTCGCTGATATCGACCAGCGCACGATAATTTGCCCAGATGTTGAGACGGCGCAATTCGGCCGGGGTTGGTGCGAGGGGATCGGCGATGGACGGCGGGTCCCCTAAGGCGAGGCCGGTCTTGCCGAGGCCCGCGGTAAGCAGATCGTCGTCACCCGAATGCTCGCTAATAACAATCGTCTGCTTGCCAAAGTGCGGTGCGCCCGCGGCGCTCGCCGTGGCCGGCATGAGCGTCAATACGCCCAGCAAGCCACACAGTGCGGTTTTCTTCATGTTTTCTCCTGCGCTGTAGGT
>CBDULG010000321.1:0-3690 GCA_965367985.1 uncultured Rhodocyclaceae bacterium | reverse complement strand
TGGTGTTGGTCGGTACGCTTTCGGCGCCGCGCTGCTCGGCGACGACCACGGCAAGCTTGCCGAGTGCTTTCTTTACCGAGCCATGCCGTGCAACGTAGTCGAAGATCCTGCTCGAATAATCCTTTTCGAACGCGGCAATCGCCGCGTCTTCCGTCGCGCCGCTCGCAAGCTTCTGGTGCAGATCGCCAAGCTTGATGATGGCGTAATCGACGAAGGCGGCGCGCACTTCGGTGTTGACGTTTCCCAGCGCGAAAGACAGTGCCGCATCGGTGCCGCTGCTGCTGACCGGGCCGGTCTGGATGTGGCTGACCTCGTGCCCCATCGTGAATGCGCTCGGCGCGCCATGCGGGGTGACATAGAGGAAATCGTTGCCGGCGTCGGCAAACGCAGCGGCGGCGCCCGGGAAACCCAGTTCGGCCTTGCCGGTTTCGTATTCCTGACTCGACAGGGACCTCACCTTATTCGCATCGGCGATAGCGCGCAGCGTCGCCGGCGCATTGAGAACGTGGTCGATGACGATCTGTTTTTGCTTTGCATCGGTGATCGGGATGCCTGCCAGCGCGCGGCGCACGACCTCACCGCTGACCAAACCCTCGAGCTGCGTCGCGGCGTGACGGGCACCGGCTGCGCCCGCTTCGTTGCCGGCCTGTTCGAAGGGCAGCCTCTCGGGCGCGGGCTGGGCCGACGCTTCGGGTTCGGCGCGGTACACGACGCCCGGGTGTCCGTGCTGAACGGCAAGCGGCGGGCTGCGGTCACGCGCGGCGGCGACAAGCGGGTCGGCTGCCGACTGCTGCACCACGTGAGTCAGTTCGTGCGCCAGCAGGCGCACGCCGCGCGGCGAACGGGGTGGGTACTCGCCGTCGGCAAATGCGACGCCGGTACCCAAGGTGAAGGCGCGAGCGCCAAAAGCCGCCGCCGTTGCGGCCGCCTCGGAACCGTTGAAGACGCGCACCCGGCCGAAGTCATGTCCAAAGCGCGGTTCGAAGAAAGCGCGGCTCGCCCGATCCAGCGGTTGCGCTGTGCCAAGGTGGCCGGTGAGAGCGGAAACGCCTCCAAGGTCCGGCATGCGCGCGCTCGGTCGGCGCGCATCGCGCGCGCTGTCCTCGCTCTCGGGGGCGCTTGGCGCCAAAGAAGGTGCAGCCATGCTCAGGACCCGTCCGGCCAGGCGGTCGGCCTCCTGTTCGAGCGCATCACCGGTCTTGCTGAAGGACAGACCCTGCGGCAAGGCGGCGGGCTGACGAGATGAAACCGCTTCGCTTCGCTGCCAGGAATGCGCGGCGGTGGGCGTTGCGACGCCGCAGGGCGAGTGCGGCGAGGACGTTACGGGCGATCGCGTGTAGCTTCGCATCGGTAGCCTCTGCGTCGAATTATCCTAGGGCCATCGGCCAATAACACCGCAGGCGCCGTTCAGGCGACCGGCGCCACGCGTTGCCCTGTTAGCGGCGGATCATGCTGTCCGCGCTTACTACGCAGCGACGCGCTCATACCTGCGGTCGCTGGCGATCAGTGTGCCGGGATCGATGTCTGGCTGGCCCGCAAGGCGTACGTAGAGCGGCGCGAAGTCTTCGTGCATCACGGCATAGAGTTGGTCGAAGTCGCGCAGCACGAAATAGGTCTTCTGGAAATCGTCGATCATGTAGTCGGTGCGCATCACGCGCTCGAGATCGAACCATACCCGGTGCGGCTTCGGGCTGGACAGCGAATACAGCGTTTCAGCCTTCGAGGACAGCATTCCGGCGCCATAGGCACGCAGCCCGTCGCGTGTGTCGATGAGACCGAATTCCACCATGTACCAGTACAGCCGGGCGAGCCGCGGTGTTGCGCCGGCGGCTTCGGCTTGGGCGCCCTTGGCGCCGTAGGCGGCGAGGTAATCGGAAAACACCGGATGCAGCAGCATCGGCACATGGCCAAAAAAGTCGTGAAACAGATCGGGCTCGACGAGGTAGTCCATCTCCTCGGGCCGGCGCACCCACACGCTCACCGGGAAGCGTCGTGCGGCGAGATGGGTGAAGAAGGCGGCGTCGGGAATGAAGCCCGGCACGGCAACCAGGCGCCAGCCGGTGCGCGCTTCGATGAAATCGCTCACCGTGTGCAGACACGGGATCTGCGAGGGACTGCCGAGCAGGTCGACGCCGCGAATGAACTCAGCGCAGGCTGAGTCGCGCGCGATTGCGCGCTGGCGGCGCATCAGTGTCTGCCACACGCGGCGATCGGTGGCGGAATACGCGGCCATGTCCTGATCGACCGTGTAGTCGTCGCGCGCATGGCTGTAATCGCCACGCAGCGCGCTGTTCGAATGGGCTCCGAGCATGGTTCACTCCTCGCTCAACGGCTCTGTCTCGTCCGCAAACCGGACAGCTTGCCAACATAGATTTTGACCGCGGCCAGCGCGTGCTGTTCATCGGGTGGGTTGCTCGAGGGCCGGCGAAGCGACCGCAGGCTCGGCGCGCAGCCTTCGGCTACAATCGTTCAGCCGTGCGCCGCAGCGCGCACAACACCCACGGTCAAAGTCGAACAAGGAGATGAAAATGGCGAACGAGGGCTACCACGAACCGATCGAGGAAATGTCTGACGAGACGCGCGACATGCATCGCGCGATCACCTCGCTGATGGAAGAATTCGAAGCGATCGACTGGTACAACCAGCGCGTGGATGCGTGCAAGGACGAGGAGCTTCGGGCGATTCTGGCGCATAACCGGGATGAGGAAAAAGAGCACGCCGCGATGGTGCTCGAGTGGATTCGCAGGAAAGACCCCAAGCTCAACGACGAACTCAAGGATTATCTGTTTACCGACAAGCCGATCGCGCATTGATCGTTCGGCCTGCCCCGGCGCAAACTGCCGGGGCGCACGACCTACGCAGCATCCTCTGACCTACGCAGCATCCTCTGCGCCGCCGCGGCGCAACAGCACGGTGGCGCGAAGCCCGCCCTCGGGATGGTTGTCGAGTGTCACGTCGCCACCCTGTGCGCGCAGCAGGTTGCGCGTAATCGCCAGGCCCAGCCCGGTGCCGCCGCTGCCTCGATTGCGTGAGGTTTCGCGCCGGTAATAGGGCTCGAACACCTTCTCGCGTTCTTCCGCCGGCACGCCGGGACCACGATCGCGAATCGCGATGCGCCAGCCGGCGCCGCTCTCGCTAACCTCGATGTCCACCCGTTCGCCGTATTTCACCCCGTTGTCGATGAGATTCCATAGCGCGCGGCGCAGGCTTTGCAGGTTGCCGGGGCAGGGCGTGCTTGCCGCGCCGGTGACGCGCACCGGCATGCCCATTTCCTCGGCTTCGAGACGCAGCGTGTCGAGCAGCGCATTGAGATCGATGGGGCGTTTGTCGTCACTCTGGTCCATGCTGCGCGCGTAATCCAGCCCTTCGCTTACGAGTGCCTGCATGGCGTCGAGATCGGCGTTGAAGCGTGCCTGGGTGGCCGCATCGTCGAGCGCTTCGGCGCGCAGCCGCAGTCGCGTGATGGGCGTTTGCAGGTCGTGTGAAATCGCGGCAAGTATCTCGGTGCGCTGCTTCATATGGTCGCGAATACGCGCCTGCATCTGGTTGAAGGCGCTCGCGGCGGCGCGCACTTCGCGCGGACCTTCCAAGGGCAGCGGTGCACGCTCGGGGTTGTCGCCCAGTGCGCGCGCCGCCTCGGCGAGGCGGGACAGCGGCGCCGTCGCCAGGCGCACCGCAAACCAGGTGATC
>CBDULG010000320.1:0-3705 GCA_965367985.1 uncultured Rhodocyclaceae bacterium | reverse complement strand
CCGGGCGGCCCGGTGTGATTACCATCGCCACCAATATGGCGGGCCGCGGTACCGACATCGTGCTGGGCGGCAATCTGCAGATGGAAATCGATGCGGTTACCGCCGAGGATACGCTCGATGATGCCGCGAAGGCATCGAAAATCGAAGGCCTGCGCGAGGAGTGGGCGAAGCGCCACGAGGCGGTCATCGCGGCTGGCGGACTGAAGATCATCGGCACCGAGCGCCATGAATCGCGCCGCATCGACAACCAGTTGCGCGGCCGTTCGGGTCGCCAGGGCGACCCGGGCGAAAGCCGCTTCTACCTCTCGCTCGAAGATCCGCTGATGCGCATCTTCGCCGGCGAGCGCCTCAACGCGATCATGGTCCGCCTGAAAATGCCCGAAGGCGAAGCGATCGAGCACGGCATGGTGACACGTTCGCTCGAATCTGCGCAGCGCAAGGTCGAACAGCGCAACTTCGACATCCGCAAGCAATTGCTCGAGTTCGACGACGTGTCCAACGATCAGCGCAAGGTCATCTACCAGCAACGCAACGAGTTGCTTGAAAACGACGACATCAGCGAGACCATCACCGCGATGCGGCAGGGGGTGATGCACGATACCTTCCGCACCTATGTGCCTGTGGAAAGCGTCGAAGAACAGTGGGACATTCCGGGCCTCGAGCAGGCGCTCGAATCCGAGTTTCAGCTCAAGGCGCCGGTCGGCGAATGGATCACTGCCGAGCCGAGCATCGAAGACGATGTCATCGCACAGCGCCTCATAGCGCTCGCCGACGAACAGTTCAATGCCAAAATCGCCAGTGTAGACGCCACCGCCTGGCATCAGTTCGAACGCAGCATCATGCTGCAAAGCCTCGACAATCACTGGCGCGAACACCTCGCGTCGCTCGATCACCTGCGCCAGGGCATCCACTTGCGCAGCTACGCGCAAAAAAACCCGAAACAGGAATACAAGCGCGAGGCCTTCGAACTGTTCGAAGGCCTGCTGCAGGCGGTTCGGGTCGAGGTCACACGTCTGCTCATGACGGTGCAGATCCGCACCGATGCGGCGCTCGAAGAGGCCGACACGCGTGCCGATGTGGACAACGTGCAATACCACCACGCCGATTACGACGAGGCCTTGTCTGGCGAAGCCGACGATGGAGCAACCCGTCAGCCGGTGGTCAATGCCGGCGAAAAGGTCGGCCGCAACGAACCCTGTCCGTGCGGCTCGGGCAAGAAATACAAGCACTGTCACGGCCGCCTCGCCTGACGGCGAATACGTGCAGGAACAGCGTCGCTCCGGCGGCGTTATTGTTTCCCGCCGCCTTGCGGCAATCTCGGCCGCGGCGCCGATTCCCGATGCAACCCCGTATGATTCACGTTGATTGATCGCGCGGCAAAGTCGCGCTCGCCCGATCTTCGATTACCGATTTGTGGAGCTGTGCATATGCCTGTGAACCTGCCCCCCTTGTCGCCGGAACACCTCCATGCGGTGCCCGGCGTGCGTCTCGGCGTCGCCGAAGCCGGTATACGTAAAGCCAACCGGCGCGACCTGACGGTGATCGAACTGGCGCCGGGGTCGCATGTCGCGGGGGTGTTCACGCAGAACCGCTTCTGCGCGGCGCCGGTGCAACTCTGCAAGCAACACATGGCAGCCGGCGAGATTCGCGCGCTGGTCATCAATACCGGCAACGCCAACGCCGGCACGGGCGAAAGCGGACTGGCGCATGCGCGCACCACCTGTGAAGCGCTCGCCCGGCGCTTCGACGTCGTGCCCGAAGCGATCCTGCCGTTTTCCACCGGGGTGATTCTCGAACCGCTGCCGATCGATCGCCTCACCGCCGCCTTGCCGGCCGCCGTCGCCGACTTGCGCGATGACGGCTGGTTCGACGCTGCGCATGCCATCATGACCACCGACACGGTACCCAAGGGCGCGTCGCGCCGAGTCCGTATCGAAGGACATGAAGTCACCCTTACCGGGATCAGCAAGGGCGCCGGCATGATCCGCCCCAACATGGCGACAATGCTCGGTTTTCTGGCAACCGACGCCGCCATCACCAAACCCCTGCTCGAGCGCCTGACGCGCGAGGCGGCCGATGCGTCGTTCAACAGCATCACCATCGACGGCGACACGTCCACCAACGATTCCTTCATCGTCCTGGCGACCGGCAAGGCGGGCAATCCAACGATCGACGATGCCGCGTCGCCCGCCTTCGCCGCACTGCGCGAAGCGGTGATCGGCGTGTCGATCGAGCTGGCGCAAGCGATCGTGCGTGATGGCGAAGGCGCGACCAAGTTCATCACCGTGAACGTGCGCAATGGCCGCGATCGCGACGAATGCCGCGCCGTGGCTTATGCGATCGCCCACTCGCCGCTGGTCAAGACCGCATTCTTCGCCTCCGACCCCAACCTCGGCCGCATCCTCGCAGCGATCGGCTACGCCGGTATCGGCGACCTCGACGTCGACGCCTTGCGCGTCTGGCTGGGCGACGTGCTGGTCGCCGAAAAGGGCGGACGCGCGGCGAGCTATGAAGAGGCGGACGGTGCACGCGTGATGGCCGAAGCCGAGATCGACGTGATCGTCGACCTGGCGCGCGGCGACGCAGAAGCCACGGTGTGGACCTGCGATTTCTCGTACGACTACGTCAAGATCAACGCTGACTACCGCAGTTGAATGTGGATTCTATGCTCAAACGCAAGTGACGCCGGCCCGCGGCCTGCATTCGCGCGACACACGCTGGGTACCGGCCTTCGCCGGCACGACGCCGCGGGGCGCCACAACTTTGCGACGCAATACGAAACGCACGTCAATGCGGCGCAGGCCAGAATCCAGAACCCGCGCGCGGATTTGCACCCACAAGCGCCGCGCATCGTAGCCCGGTTGAAGGCGGCAGGCCGGAATCGGGCGCGGTGGTGAACCGGCCATTCAAACCCGGATTCCGCTACGCTGCATCCGGGCTACGCCGCTGCGATGCGTCGTTCTTGGCGCAGGCACGGGCAGCGCAAGCCGGATACGAAACCGTTCGTGAACGATCCGCCGCCTCCGCGCCGTGCCACGGAAATCACAGATTGCTCCGGCAATGACTAAAGATGCCATTCGATTGCGCCGATAGACCCAGTGGTCATTCTTGGAGCAATTGTAATGGGTACGTTCAAAACTGCGCTGGCACTCTCTGCCTTGCTACTCGCAAGTGGTTGCGCATCGATCATCAAAGACAGCAAACAGGGGATGCGGGTGCAGACGTTCGCGGCCGACGGCACCGAGGTCACGGGCGCGCGCTGCCTGCTCGAAAGCGATGACGGCAACCTCTATGTACGTTCACCGCGCCGTGTGATGGTCGAACGATCGAGCAGCGATCTGCATATCACCTGCGAACAGAAGGAGAAAGGGCTGCCTCGCGCCGAGGGGCGCATCGTGTCGCGCGCCACGGCGGCCGTCTGGGGCAATGTGATTTTTGGCGGTCCGCTCGGTGCAGCAATCGATCACGGGCGCGGCAATGCGTATTCCTATCCGGAGTGGGTTCAGCTCACGTTCGGCGAGTTGCGCGTGTTCGATGGTGCCGACCGGCCTGAAGGGCGGCCGACGGAACCGCGTTACGTCAGTTCCCTCGATGGCGCCGGGCTGCCGAACCTGCAGGATCGCAACAAATGGGCGAGCGCGCAGCCCTGACCTGACCGCCGCGCCGGCGATCCGCCGCGCGTCGGCAAGACCGACTTCCGAAGCC
>CBDULG010000319.1:0-3711 GCA_965367985.1 uncultured Rhodocyclaceae bacterium | reverse complement strand
GGTGGCCGGCAAAGAAGAACAACATGAAAAACCGAGGGAGCGCGAAATGCGTGTTTTAAGCTGGAATATTCAGTGGGGCCGCGGCGCCGATGGCGTGGTCGATATGCCGCGCATCGTCGACACAGTGTCGCAGCTTGGCCCGTCCGATGTGATCTGTCTGCAGGAAGTGGCGACCAATTTTCCCGGTCTGCCCGGCGGTCATGGTGAAAACGGCGTGGCGATCTTGCGCGAGGGGTTTCCCGAGTACACCCTGATCCGTGCGCCAGGCATCGATGTGCCGGCTGGCGATGGCGCTCGAAGCCGTTTCGGTAACGTGATGCTGTCGCGTTTGCCCGTGGGCATGATATCGATCCATCGATTGCCCTGGCCGCCTGTGCCCGGCGTGCCCAGCATGCCGCGCACCGCCATCGAAGCGGTTATCCACGCGCAGAGCGGGGCGCCGGTTCGTGTGCTGACGACCCATCTCGAGTATTACGCAGAGCAACAGCGCGCCGCACAGATCGCGTATTTGCGCATGTTGCAGATTGAAGCCCGGCAGCGCGCCACGATGACGCTGCATCCGAAAGAGCTTGACGGACCTTTTGCGCGTCAGGAAGAACCGCTTGCAGCGCTGGTGTGCGGAGACTTCAACTTTCAGCCCGAGAGCGCACACTGGTGCGAACTGACCCGGCCACACAACGATGGCGACGGCTGGTTCGATGCCTGGCAGGTGGCGAATTCGGCGGCGCCGCACCCACCCAGCGTGGGTGTGCATGGCGCCGAATGGCCGGATCGACCGTATTGCTGCGATTTTTTCTTCGTCTCGGCTGCGCTGAAACCGGCCGTCGGGCGTGTGCACTACGACGCGCAAAGTGCAGCGTCGGATCATCAACCCATCGTGCTGGAACTGGACGATTCGCGCCTCGGCGGTTGAGCATGCGCCGGCGCGGGTGTCCGCTCAGGCGCTGGCCAGCGGCTCGACCAAATCCCGATAGGCGTGCCAGGTGGCGTGACCGATCACCGGCATCACGATCACCAGCCCGATGTGAAAGGTCATGAAGCCGATGATCGTCAGAATCGCGATGGCAGCGCCCCACCCCATCACGGTGACCGGGTTCCGCGCCAGCGAGCCTATGCTGGCCAGCATCGCGGTGATTGCGTCCTGGTCGCGATCCAGCATCAATGGGATCGACACCACGCTGACGGCAAACACGATGCTCGCAAACACCAGGCCGACGCCCAAGTAAACCAGAAGAAACTCGATGTTTTCGAGCTTGATGATCTGTTCGAGGAAACCACTCAAATTGGGCATTTCGTTTTCGTAGAACAACGCGAAAACGATCATCGAAGCGCGCGCCCAGATCAGGAACACGACGCCCAGTACCACCGCAAAAATACCGATGTTGCCGGCATTGCGCTTCCACACGACAAGTGTCGGCGCCAGCGCACATTCGTTTCCGCGTTCGCGGCGCCGGCTGATTTCGTAGAGACCCATCGACAGGAACGGGCCGAGCAGCAGGAAGCCCGATGTGAGGCCCGCCGTGTATTCGTAATGGTTCTCGAAGACGAAGGTAATCAGCAAGCCCATGCCGGCAAAGCAGAAGCCATAGAAGAGGCTGGGAATCGGGCAAGACACAAGATCGGACCATCCGTGCGCGAACCATTTCAATGGCGAAGCTGGTGTGACGTCCCGCAGGGTGGGGAAGGGCAGACCGTCCGAGTCCGGCGCCGCGTCATTCGGTTGCTGCATGTGGGGTGTCTCCTGTGGATGGGGTCGATTGCAATCACGCCTGGCGCAATTGCGTCATGTCGTTGCCGTCGTTTTCGGCCGAGGTCAGGGCATCTGACCGATGCGCAGGAATCGCCTCAGGGCATCGAGCAATGCGTCGGGCGCCTCGCTCATCATGGCGTGGCCGGCGCCCCGCAAAACGATAATATGCGCACCCCCCGGCACCTTGGCAAGTGCGGTCTGTAGCGGGGCGGCTGCCTTGCGTGGCGTCATCTGGTCGCGTTCACCGCAGATCAGCACGGTCGGGCAGGTGACGCGCGCCGCATCCTCGAGCCCGTTAAGGTAGGCATTGCAGGCGGCCATGTCGGCATGCAGCACGTGCGCGCCGGCGCGTTCCATCAGGCGGCGGTTAACTGCGGTGAGCGAAATGCCGGGAAGGGGACTCGTGCCCAGCTGGTGGGCCGGCGCAAACGAGAACTGATTGATCATCGCATGCGCCTTGTCCGGTGCGTCTTGCGTTGCCGCGAGCAAGGCGGCCGCTACCGGCATGGGCGCAACGCTGCCGATCAGTGCGAGGCGGACGCAGCGTGTCGGGTGCGTGGCAGCGAGCCGCAGCGCAATCAGCGAGCCCATGCTGTGCCCGACGAGGCTGACCGGTCCGGCACAGGTCGCATCGAGCCAGGCAAATAGCCAGTCGGCCATCGCTTCGATGGCTTCGAGCGGCGGCCCCTCCGAACGGCCATGGCCGGGCAGGTCGGGTGCGAGAGCGTTGATGCCGTGGTGAGCAAAATGGCGCGCCGGCAGATTCCACACGCTGTGATCGTGCCCGGCGCCGTGGACGAACACCACGGTCGGCTGATCCGCGCGCAGGGGCTGGCCGCCGGTGTAGGCGAAGACGGCCGCGCCCTGGCTGGCGTGAGCGATCATGCGGCCGCCTTTGCCGCCGCGCGCAGACCGCGCTCAAGGTCTTCGACGAGATCGCTGGCGTCTTCCAGCCCGACCGACAGCCGGATCGTGCCTTCGCCGATGCGCGCCGCCGCGAGATCGTCTGCGGACATGCGAAAGTGGGTGGTACTCGCCGGGTGTATGACAAGCGACTTGGCATCGCCGACGTTGGCAAGGTGCGAGAACACGCGCAGCGCACCGATGAATGCCGCGCCGGCCGACCGTCCGCCCGCCAACTCGAAGCTCAACACGGCACCTGCCCCGTGCGGCAAAAGCTGCTGCGCCCGCGCGTGGTCAGGGTGATCGGGCAGGCCCGGGTAGCTGACGCGGACGACGTCGGCGTGCGCCGCGAGGTGTTCGGCGATGCGCTGCGTGTTGCTCACATGCTGGCGCATGCGCAGCGGCAGGGTCTCGATACCCTGCAGAATCTGGAATGCGTTCATCGGTGACAGGCAGGCGCCGAAATCGCGCAGGCCTTCGCGGCGCGCGCGGAGCAGAAAAGCGGTGACGGGCGATTCGTCTGCGAACGTCATGCCGTGAAAACCGTCGTAAGGCTTGGTCAGCGTCGGAAAACGGCCGCTTGCCGCCCAGTCGAAGGTTCCGCCATCGACCAGCAGCCCGCCAACCGCAACGCCGTGGCCGCCGAGAAACTTGGTGGCCGAGTGAACTACCAGGTTGGCACCCAGTTCGATCGGCTGCTGCAAGCACGGCGTTGCCAGCGTCGCATCGACCAGCAATGGCAGGCCCTGCGAGTGCGCCAGCTCCGCGATACGCGGGATGTCGAGCACTTCGAGCCCCGGATTGCCGAGCGATTCGCCAAACAGGAGCGCAGTGTCGGGCCGGATTGCGTCGCGCCAGGCGTCGAGATCACGCGGATCGACGAAGCTCGTTTCAATACCGAAGCGCGGCAAGGTGTAGGCAAGCAGGTTATGCGATCCGCCGTACAGCGCGCGCGAGGCGACGATGTGCCCGCCGGCGCCCATGAGGGTGACGATTGCCAGGTGCAGTGCCGCCTGGCCACTCGCCGCTGCAATGGCGCCTACGCCGCCCTCGAGCGC
>CBDULG010000318.1:0-3729 GCA_965367985.1 uncultured Rhodocyclaceae bacterium | reverse complement strand
TTCCGCACCAGGATCGTCAATCGTGAGATGCGACGCGTCCCATAATGCAGGTGACACTTCGGCTTCAGCGTGGCCGTTTCGTAAACGCCGACATAGGCCGACAGGAAGGTTGACCACCGGCAAGAGCGTATCGGTCGTTACCGCGGCGGTTTGCGGTGGCAGGGTTGCGAACACCCCGTCCAGGGATATTGATACGTCACAGGGCAGGAATGCGCTGGCGCCACCGACGCCGGTATCCGTAGCGGGGTGGCCGCCGGGCACGCCCACAGCCCCGACTGCGCATACTGCAGTATGTAGTTCGATTGCCCGGGCGCGGGCGCAGGTAAACACCCGGCTATAGCCTGTCAACATGTCGGTCTTTGCCGGGATGATGACCAAGTCGAGGTCCAAAGTTCCCAAGCGCGACCATAGAGACGTGAACTCGGCATCCAGGCAAATGACAATCGACACGCGCAATCCGTGCCATGTGATGACGTTGATCGAGCGTCCCGGAATCACCACACCGCCAGCTCCGGTCGCCTCGGCGGGTGTCAGGCTGAGTTTGTCCTGGTGGAAACGCTTCCCATCGGGCGTCAGCAGCCACGCGCGATTCAAGTAGCCCGCCGTGCCATCCGTCGCTGTAGCGCGGCATGGGATCGTGCCCGCCATGATGCTCAGGTTGTAGGTGTTGGCCAGCGCGGAGATTGCATCGAGTGCCGTCAGTCCAACGTCGGCGAGCCAGCCGAGGGACTGTTCTGGAGGAAGATCGGCGGGCGCAAAAGATAGCCACTGTGTGCATGCGAGTTCAGGCAGAACCAGCATGTGCGCGCCGCGCTGTGAAGCCTGCGCCGCACGCTGATCCAGATGCGACAGCCAAACGCCGAGATCAGGCAGGACAGGCTCGAGGTGCACAGCCCAAAGGTCGAGCGAGACGTGTTCCATTTTATTCTTCCTCCAAATAAGAGGAGAGATTTGCGTCAAGACCTGTTTATACGCATTGCATAAACTGCGTTGCGCAAGACGCGGTTCAGCGCTTGAACGGGGATACGACTCCTCGCACCGAGTATGACATTGTTCGAGTCATTTCTTGCGTCCACCGGATTGCAGCAACTTGGAGTTACCACAAGGTCTCGGCAATTTCGGACTGTAATAACCGGGACAATAGTAATAGCAGACCGACCACGCGTTTCGATTGGGTCTGGTCGCGGTGAGTCGAATGGATTCATTCCCCACGATCCGCCACTGGCACTGCATCGCGGCGTGACCGTCGAAAGCCAGTCGACGCATGTCAGTTGCAGCATGACCCAAGCTGCCTAGAATTCGGGCATCGTATGTGTCGTATGTAAATCAGGGGGAGCGGGTGTCATGACAAGCACGTGGATGGACGCGATAGACGAGCGCAGCGCGAGTGCGCTGGCTTCTGGTGACTTGCAACCGGTTGAGGTGGAGCAGATCGAGATGGAGGACGCCGGTATGCGTTTCATCGTTCGCTGGGTGTCTTCGCTGGCGGTCAAGGATGCGGCCAAGGTCGCCATTCCCGGGGGGCCGCGCGACCCCGATTTCAATCCTTTCCTGAATCCGGACCCCGAGCTGACCGTCGGCCCGCTGGGTGAAGAGCATGTGGTGATTCTGAACAAGTTCCCGCTGTGCGATCGTCATTTGGTGCTGGCGCGGCGCAGCTTTGAGGAGCAACTGCTGCCGATGACGCGCAGCGACTTCGCTGCGCTGGCGACGATCATCGGCGAGGCCGGCGGGACGGGCCTCTACAACGGCGGCACGGCGGCGGGCGCGAGCCAGCGCCACAAGCATCTTCAGTGGATCCCCGGGGCGGATGGCAATGCCAGTCTCGATTTCTTTGCTGCGGGGCTACCGGCCGATCTACCGGAGCAGGGCGTGGCAACGCATGCTTCCCTGGCGATGAAGCACTGCTTTGTGCGTGTGAACTGCGGGGTCGACGTGCCGGTCGATGCGGCGGCGGCGAGCCTGCATGCCGGCTTCGAGCGTGCCTGCAGTGCGCTTGAGCTGGCGCCCGGCGCGGACGGTCTGCTGCCGCCGTGCAATTTGTTGGCCGGCGATGGCTGGCTGCTGATGCTGCCGCGCAGTCAGGAGCATTTCGAGGGGATCTCGATCAGCGCGGTGTGCTTCGGCGGCACGTTGTATACGCGAACACGTGAGCAGATCGAGGCCATTCGCCGGGTGGGCCCGTTGCAGGCCCTGGCTGCCGTGGGCTGCTGATGCGATAGCGCGGTCGCGGCCGGCGCAAGGTGCCGCAACGGCCGCCCACCGCAAAATATCAGCCACGGCCATGCCCTAAAACACCGTCGTTACGCTGCTACACTCTATTTTTCTTCGTCGGCCAGCCATCACGCCATGGATTCAAACGCCCCAGACGAAAAGGCCGTCAGCGCGCCCATCAATATCCGTAGTGCTGCCCTTGCCACTTTGACGGTCTTGGCGCTGATCGTATTCCTCGATTGGGCGCAGGGTCTTTTTGCACCGATTGTATTTGGCATGTTGCTGAGTTATGCGCTGTACCCGATCGTTTCATTCCTCAATCGCCGCATGTGGGTGCCGCACTGGCTGGGCGCCCTGCTGGTCGTGTCCGGGCTGGTCGGCGCGTCCTGGTTTGCCGCCACCTCGTTACAGGAGCAAGTCGTTCCCCTGCTTGACAAGCTGCCGAGCGCTGTAAAGAAATTCACCCGTGAGAACGACCGCGCGCGCGCCGCGGCGCCTTCGGTCGTAGACAAATTGCGCACGGCTGCGGCGGAAGTCGAGAAAGCTGCCACTGATGACGCCTCAACGGCCGAAAAGGCGATTCCAAAAGGCGTGATGAAGGTGCAGATTCAGGAGAAGCCGTTCGACTTTCGGGAGTATCTACTGGGTGGATCGATGAATGCACTGGTATTCATGGGCCAGTTCGTGTCGGTGCTGCTGCTGGTGTTATTCATACTCGCCTCCGGCCGGCTGTATAAAGAAAAGCTGGTAAAAATATCCGGCGATACGCTCAGTGAGAAAAAGCTGACGGTTGAAATTCTTGAAGATATCAATCGTCAACTGCGTCTATTTTTCTTCGTCATGTTATTCGGCGCGGTGTTCGTCGGCGTAGGCACTTGGCTCGCCTTCATGTGGCTGGGCGTGGAACAGGCAGCCTTGTGGGGCGCGCTTGCCGGTATTGCCAGCATGATTCCCTATCTAGGCCCCGCGGTGATCTTTGTCGCGACCGGTCTGGTCGCATTTCTGCAATTCGGCACCTTGGGTATGGCGTTCGTCGTTGCCGCCGTCTCGCTGGCGATCACCAGCGTGCAGGGGAACATTTTGACGCCATTGATGACCAGCCGCACGTTGGCCATGAACGCCGCGGGGGTTTTCATCAGTCTGCTGTTTTGGGGCTGGTTATGGGGGCCGATCGGACTCGTCGTCGCGACACCGGTCATGCTGGTCATCAAGTGCGTCTGTGACCATGTAGAGAATTTGCAGAATTTCGGCGAGTTGTTGGGCGGGTGATTTTCCGACCATAAATCAAGCTCAAGCAGCGAAAACCTGCCGCCATCGCACCGTTCTCAGACTAATTTGAGACGGCCGCTCGCCGGCTTAAATTAGACGCACAAGCGAATCTCTCGCGGCGCAAGCCGCCGCCGGTATTGAATCTCTCTGATTTGCCGTTTGAAGTGACTGAACGCGCCCGATTCTTCACATCATGGCTGCTTTTGAGCTGGGAACCGCAGTTGGACGCGCTCGGGTGTGCCGCTG
>CBDULG010000317.1:0-3731 GCA_965367985.1 uncultured Rhodocyclaceae bacterium | reverse complement strand
GCTACTGATGAACGTGTTCGTGCCGCCCAGCCACTTCATGCACAAGGTGCTCCACGAGTGGGCCGCCGACGTCGAGAAGGCGACCGACAACAACGTCAAGATCGACTTCGCCGCTGGCAGCTTGGCGCCGCCGCCACAGCAGTTGCAGGGCGTGGCGTCAGGCATCTTCGATGTCGCGTTTTCGATCAATCCGTTCATCAAGAGCAAGGCACCCTTGCTTGAGGTGTCGTCGCTGCCATGGCTGGTCGACGATGCTGAGGCCGCATCGGTGGCCTCCTGGCGCACGTACCAGAAGCATTTTGCCGACAAAAAGCAGTTCCCCGACGTGCAGTTGCTGTCGGTCTTCAATTTCACGAGTGGCCAGCTGTACAGCCTCAGCGAAACGCCGATCAACTCGATGGCGGAATTGAAGTCGCGCAAGATGTGGGCCCTGCCCGGCGAGGCCGCTGACCTGCTAAAGAACCTGGACATCAGCCCGATCACGAGCCCGGCAGTGCAGATCAGCGAATCGGTTTCGCGCGGGGTGGTCGATGGCTACTACGGCCTGATCCTGGACGGCGCCATCGACTTCAAGGCAGCGCCCTACACCAAGGCGATCACGATCTTCCCGCTCGGCGCGACCTCGTCGGGCTTCTCGATGTTTATCAACAAAGGTAAATGGGCGTCGTTGAGCGAGAAGGACCGTGAGGCCATCTTGTCGCTGTCGGGCGAGGCTTTGGCCGCGCGCGTCGGCAAGGCTGCCAACGCTTCGGCTGCCGAGGCGCTGGCCAAGATGAAAGCCGACGGCATCAAGGTGGTGGATGTCGACCCGGCCTTCTATTCCGAATTGCAAAAAGCCGCGGAACCCTCCTACGAGGAATACGAACGCATCGCCGCCAAGGCTGGACTCGACGGCAAGGCCGTGCTCGACGACTTCAGGAATGAGTACAAGGCGCTGGCCAAGCCCTGATCGCGGGCGGCGCGCTCGGGGCCGGACAATTCGGCGACGGCGCTCGCGTAGCGCCGAGGTTCTCGAAAGCGCCCCGCGTATTGCGCGCCGCTCCAATCCTCAGTACCAACTTCCGGAGACCGTTTCATGAATAAACCATTCTGGGCGCCGATTCTCTACCGCATCGGTCAGGTCATCGGCGCCGTGGCGGCAGGCGCCATCGCGCTGCTGACCGTCGCCGACGTGGTGATGCGCTATTTCTTCAACAGCGCCATCTTCGGTGCCGCCGAAGTCACCAATGCCTTGCTGGCCGTGATGGTGGGCGCTGGGCTGATTATTGTCGCGGCGCTGCGCATCCACATTTGCGTCGACCTGTTCGACGGCCCGCTGCGACGGCGCTTTCCCACTGGCTACCCGCGCTGGATCTTCATCTGGGAAGTGCTTGGCACGGCCGCACTGGCCGCGTTGCTGGTGCGACACGCCTGGCACACGATCGGGTTCGGCGAGCTCACATCGGTACTCGAATTCCCGGTCGGATGGGTCTACGCGGCCGTCGCGGCGCTGGTTGTCTTAGCGCTGGCCTTACTGCTCTCGGGTTGGCGCGCGCCGGCCGAACATGAAACGGATTCCCTATGACTGCCGCATTGATTGGCTTCGCGATCCTGATCGCTTTGAGTTTTACCGGCATCCCACTCGCCTTTGCGACGCTGCTGGTCGGCTTTGTCGGCTTCGGGGCGGTACGTGGCTGGGAGTCGGCAATCGCGATGTCGGGTCAACAGATCGCCGAAATGATCGTCAACCCCAACCTCGTTGTGGTGCCGATTTTCGTGCTCATGGGTGAATTCATCCGCCGCGGGCGCATTGCCGACGAACTGTTCGAATTCGGCGACGCCGTGGTCGGCTGGCTGCGTGGCGGCCTGGCGATGTCAGCGGTGCTGGCCTGCGGCGCATTCTCGGCCGTATGCGGCAGCTCAGTCGCCACCGCGGCCACAATGACCAAGGTGGCGATGCCACCGATGCGCAGATACGGCTATCACGACAGCCTGTCGGCCGGCACCATCGCCGCCGGCGGAACGCTGGGCATCTTGATTCCGCCCAGCATTCCGATGGTCATCTACTGTATCTTCGCTCGCGAAGATATTGGCCGCATGTTCATTGCCGGTGTCGTGCCGGGCGCGCTCATGATGTTGATGTTCATGGTCACGATCGGTATTTGGGTGCGCTTTCGCGCCGGCACGGCCCCCGAGGGCACGGTCATGTCGTGGGCACATCGCATTGCCGCGCTGAAGAAGACTTGGGCCTTCGTCGCGCTGTTCGCGGTGGTTCTCGGCGGCATTTACGTCGGGGTATTCACGCCGACCGAGGCGGCGAGCGTCGGCGCGATCGGAGCCTGGCTGTTTGCGTTTGCACGCGGCACGATGCGCACCGGCAAAGAATATCTGGACGTGATGGGGAGTGCGGTCGGCATCAGCGCCTCGATATTTGCGATCGCATCTTGCGCATTGGTGTTCTCGCAGTTCGTCAATATCACCGGCATGCCTTATGCGATGCTCGATCTGGTCAGCCACTGGGAGCTCACGGGGGTCGGTCTGGTCATCGCCATCGGACTGCTGTGCGTGCTGCTCGGTATGGTGTTCGAAGCCCTCGGCATCCTTGTGCTGATTGTGCCGATGTTCCTGCCCACCCTGCAGGCTCAAGGTGTGGACCTGATCTGGTTCGGCATCATTGTCATCGTCCTGATCGAGCTCGGCCTGATAACGCCGCCGGTGGGCGTCAATGTATTCACCGTCAAGGCTGCACGTCCCGATCTGAAGCTGGCCCACATCTTCGTCGGCGTTGCGCCCTTCGTGGTCGCGATGGTTATCACCGCAGGCCTGATCCTGGCATTCCCGGGCATTGCGACGGGTCTGCCGAACTTGATGCGATAGGTCGAACCCATGCAGCCGAATTTTCTGATTTTCATCACCGACCAGCACCGTGCGGACCATCTGGGCTGCTACGGCAATTCGATTGTGCGCACGCCGAATATCGATGCACTGGCCAATGAAGGCACTCGCTTCGATCGCGCCTATGTCGCTGCGCCAGTTTGCATGCCGAACCGAGGCTCGATCATGACCTCGCGCATGCCATCGGTGCACGGGGCGCGCAGCAACGGCGTGCCGCTACCTCTTGAATCCGTGACCTTTGCCGATTTGCTCGGCGAGTCCGGCTACCGCACCGCGCTGGTCGGCAAGAGCCACCTCCAGAACATGGAGGACGTGCCGCCGGTGCTCAAGCCGGCGCCCGCGGTGGCGGGCACCCGGCCGACGGGGGGCTTTTTGGAGTCGCGACGCGGCGATATCGACTCGGCGGCCTACGGTCAGGAACTGCACAGCGCATGGAGCGATCCCGCTCACCGCATGCGCACGCCGTACTACGGCTTTCAGGACGTCATCTTGTGCAATGGCCACGGCGATGAGTGCTTCGGAGACTGGCTGCGCTGGCTGGAGCGCGAGCATCCTGAGTTGGCGAAACGCCGGGGGCGCGAGCATGGCGTGCGCGATCCCGCCATTTCAGCACCCCAGGCCTGGAAGACGCCGCTGGACGAGTTCAGCTATCCGACCCACTTCATTGCCGAGCAGTCGAGCCAGTGGATCGAGGCGCATGTCCAGAGCCGACCGGATCAACCCTTCGCGCTGATGTGCTCGTTCCCCGATCCGCACCATCCGTTCGATTGTCCGCTGCCTTGGAGCCTGCTGCACAAGCCGGAGGACGTCGACCTTCCCGAAAACCGGACACTCGACCTGGACCGGCGGCCCTGGTG
>CBDULG010000316.1:0-3743 GCA_965367985.1 uncultured Rhodocyclaceae bacterium | reverse complement strand
CGCGCATCGAGTTGCTGTGCACCAAGCGCGCGCAGCACCAGCGGACCGCCCTGCTGCCAGCGCCACACATCGAGCCAGCCCCAGCGCACATCGACGTCATTGGCATCAAGCAGATGCGGCACATCTACATCCTGCGGCGCGGCGACACGCAGCCGCCCCGCCCGAATACCGGGGTTCCACAGCAGTTGGGCGCGGAAAGGCGCCTCGATGATCACCGGCGTACCGGTCGCATCGCTGATCGCCCGCGCCAGAGGGCCGCGCAGAAACCACCAGCCGCTGAATTCGCAGATGAGCAGCGCTAACAGCAGCACAGCGCCGGCGATCGTCGCCGTGCGCGCGGCAGTAGACATGCGTTTTGCACTCATCGCGTACTCCGGTCGGCGTCGGCGAGCGCGAAGGCGCCAACACAACGACGTGGAATCGCATCATGCCGGCATGACCACGCATTTACGAACGGGGCCGATGCCGGCAGACGCGAAGTTCTTTTCACACCGCGCATGATCGAATGGTGCAAGCGGCACGCCGGCCGCTTGCACCATCAGCGCGTCAGGCCGAAAGCTTATTCCTCGCCCTTGGCCTTTTCGGTTGCCTCGGTTTCCCAGATGTTCGCGCTCACCACGACACTGGTCGACTTGCCGGTTGACTCGTCAAAATCGACGTCCACCTCGTAGCTGGTGTCGCCTTTTACGACCTCCAGTTCGAGATTGTCGGCCTCCTTGTCATTGACCGAGGTCACCTTGTAACCCCGCTCTTCAAGTGCCTTGGGATAGTAGTCGCGATCATGACCGATGCCGAGATCCTGTTCCAGCATGGTCTTGTCGGTGGCGAATTGCGCGCCGCGGATGCGGTCGCTCACCTCCTCCGGATTGGGCGTCACCGCAGCCGGATAGTTATAGGTATAGTCCTTGTCCGCCATCGCCTGCTTGGTTGAGTCCGCCTTCCAGATGTTGGTGGTCACATCGACTTCGTCCGACACGCCGTTCTCGAAATCGACCTGCACCTCATAGGTCTCGCCATCCTTCATGATTTCGTATTCGAGATAGTCGTCTTCGTCCGAATTGACCGCGGTAATCGCATACCCCAGCTTCTCCAGGGTTTGCCGGTAGTAGGCCTTGTCGTGGCCGACACCCAGTTCCTTCTCGAGGGCGTCCTTGCTCTCGGTCCACATTTTCAGACGCTCGTCCTTATTGACGTTGGCGGCCTCGGGCGCCATCTCTTGCTTCGGCGCCATCTCTTCCTTGGGCGCCATCTCTTCCTTTGGCGCGTCCGCGGCAAACGCGGCCGGCGACATCGCCGTCAAACCAAATATCACTGCTAGGGCTACTTTTTTCGTTTTCATGGTCGATCTCCATTCAGGGTTTTGAACGCGGATCGAGATGCCGCGGTACTTACAGTGTCGCCCGGCGCGCCCGCTCATTGAGCGCGACAGCCAAGATCCACTCCGCGTCAGTCCCCGCCCAAGCCCGCGATGCGTTTTGCATGCGGCAGCGGGGTCTTGATCCCCGAAACACGGTGCCTGCATTGACGCGCCTAAACACGCCCACAAGCACTGAGTTCATCCTAGAGCGGCCATCCATGGCGATCTGTCGGCTGCTTCCCAAGCCACTGTCAGCCGCGTCCAATTGGCATGTCAGCGCCCGCTTACATACACCGATCGATCGCCAAAGCGAGGCCGACCCGCAGCGGCCGCACTATTTGACCGCGCGCGAATTCAGCGCCGATACTGGAAACCCCCGACACGAAGGTCTGCTTGGCGCTCGATGCACACACAAGGCGACACCGACGAAGAATGCTCTGCCTGGCACCCCGGGATCGGCTCCCACATACCGGGCGCGCTGCGGCATCTGGAGACAATCGTTCGACCGGAGTGCGTTTCCACCCCGCTCGATGAAATCAAGGAACTCGCCAGCCTGACCGGCCTAGGGGAGGATGAACTGGCCGTGTTCCGCCCGGAGCGCTTGATTCTGCACGAGGTGATCGTGCGTGTGACGGCGGACATCGCGGTCGCCGAAGGGGATGCCGAAGACGTATTCGGGCGCAACTTCCGGCGCATTGCGGAACAGATCCTGGCGGACTATGTCGCGCCGCAGCGCGCTGCCATCGAACGCGCTTATGAAGAGGTGCGCGCGCTGGCCGATAGCGCCGTGCGGCGAATTCTCGCCGAAAGCCTCGAAGAAAAGGCGGCCGAACCGGAACCGCGCGGCTTTCCGTTCAGCCTGTTCACCAAGCGCCGCAAGCCGAGTGCACCCGCGGAGAGCATCGAGGAGAGGGAGCAAAGGGTAATCGCCAGCTTCAAGACGGCCGGCTTCGCGACCGACGATCCCTTGCTTCAGTCGGTTTACAAGAGTCTCTACCGGGTGCTCGGCTCGATCATGGCCACCCACGGCCGGCTCGGCTCGAACCTCGACCTGATCGCCACGGTAGCAATCCGGCATGTCTGCAATACGTATGGCAGCCGGCGCATCGGACAGCTTCTGACGCCCCTCATCGACGCGGCGATCGACGACCACGGCTACGCACGCACCGGCGTGCGTGATTCGCCGGTGCTGATCAGCCTCAAGGGCGCTTCGGCCTCGGGCAAGAGCTCCCTGCGGCCGATGCTCAAGAAGATCATGCGCGAGCAAGGCCTCGAAGCCGATGGCTACGCCACGATCAGCCCGGACATCTGGCGCCGCCTGCTGCTCGATTACGATTCGCTCGGGCCGCACTACAAGTACGCGGGCCAGATGACCAGCCGTGAGCTGTCGGTGATCGACGGCAAGCTCGACCGCTACATCCGCCACAAGGCTTACCGCGACCGCTCGATCCCGCACATTCTCGTCGACCGCTTCCGCTTCGACAGCTTCGCCAGCGAGCATGTGGGCACCGTGCTGTTCAACACCTACGCCCGCTATGTCGCCACGATGTACATGTATTTCGTCGTCACGCCGCCCGAGGAAACGGTCGAGCGCGGGTGGCTGCGGGCGCTCGAACGCGGGCGCTACAAGTCGGTGGAAGACTTTCTCGCGCACAGCGTCGAAGCCTATACGGGCATGCCAAGAATGCTGTTCAAGTACCTCGACGCACAGCAGCCCGACTACCGCTACTTCTTCGTCGACAACCGGGTGCCCAAAGGCACGTTTCCGCTCACCATCGCCTTTGGCAACCGCGCCGAGATCACGATTTACGATCCGCTCGCGCTGGTCGACATCGAGCGCTTCCAGAAGATCAACATCCACGCCACCTCGCGCGAGGCGGTCTACCCGGCGGGCCCGGCCTGCGACGTCGCCTCGAACACCGAGTTCCTCAAAAAGATCATCTCGCGCGTGCCGCGCGTGACCTTCGTCGACCGGTCGAGCGGCGTAAGTTACCTGCGTGCCACGCAACGGCAATTCGAAGTGCTCGACGCAAACACGCTAGACCGCGCACTGCAAGACGCAGATCTGCGGACCACCTTGCACGCGCTGGCGCCAGAAGTGATCGAGGCCAGCAGCGAGCGTTGAGCCTTAAAACCGCAGTTCCAGCTTGACTGTCGTCATTCCCGCGGAGGCCGGAAACCAGAAGCTTGGCGTACAAATTGGGCCCCGGCCCCGCTCCCATTTGACAGGGCGAGAATGGCCGCGACGCAGCGACAGGATATCCCCCAGAGTACAAACGATAATGAGGCCCCTCCCCCGTCGGCGGAGCGACTGGGGGTGAGGACGCGGCGTCACACGACGCTTTCGGCGCGCGTGGCGATCGCGGTGTGCGCCGGCGACGGAGAA
>CBDULG010000315.1:0-3779 GCA_965367985.1 uncultured Rhodocyclaceae bacterium | reverse complement strand
GAGCATCGATCCGGCAGCCCGCCGGCCGATCCGCGAAATGGCCGACCTGATGGAGAACCTGCCACCCGCGCGCCTGTTTGACGAAATGCTCAAGCTGTTGATGTCCGGCCATGCCGTCAAATGCCTCACCCAGTTGCGCGAGGAAGGCTTGCACCACGGTCTGCTGCCGCTGCTCGACGTGATTCTCGAACAGCCGATGGGCGAGCGTTTCGTCTGGCTGTCACTCGAGAACACCGACGAGCGTGTGCGCGAAGGCAAGTCGGTCTCGCCCGGATTCCTCTTTGCCACACTGCTGTGGCATGAAGCGCTTGCCAACTGGGAAGCACGCAAGGCCGCCGGCGAGCATGCGCATCCTGCGCTGTTCGCCGCAATGGACGAAGTGCTCAGCGTGCAGGGCGAAAAACTCGCCATCACGCGGCGCATCGCGGGTGACATCAAGGACATCTGGGCACTGCAGCCGCGCTTCGAGAAGCGCGCCGGCAAGGCCCCCTTCCGCCTGCTGGAACAACCGCGCTACCGCGCCGGATGGGATTTCCTGCGCCTGCGCGCGCAATCGGGTGAAATCGACATGGAACTGGTCGACTGGTGGCACAAGTTTGCGCACGCCGGCGTCAACGAGCGCGAAAAGATGATCACGCCGGCCAAACCGGGTGAAGGCCGCCGTCGCCGCAGACGGCGTTCAAAGAAAAGCGCCCCAGCGGGTAATGCCGACGCATGACACGCGGCGCGGCACCCGTTTCAGTGATTGCGTATATCGGCCTGGGCGCAAATCTGGGCGATCCGCCCGCGGCCATCGCCCACGCGTGCGACGCGCTCGACGCGCTGAGCGAAACGCGGCTCGTTTCGCGCTCGCGCAATTACCGCAGCGCGCCTGTCGGCGTGAGCGGGCAGCCGGACTACATCAACGCCGTGGCCTGCGTCGAGACGTCGCTTCCGCCCGCCGATCTGCTTGCCGCGATGCTGCACATCGAGAGCGGATTCGGCCGCACGCGCGACTATCCCATGTCGCCACGCACGCTCGATCTCGATCTGCTGCTCTACGGTGACCAGCGTATTGATGCGCCGCATCTGCATGTGCCGCATCCGCGCATGCACAAGCGCGCTTTCGTGCTCAGACCGCTCGCCGAATTGGCGCCCGATCTGCACATTCCGGGCGCAGGCGCGCTGGATGATCTGCTGCCCGGCGTCGCCGAACAGGCGATCACGCCGCTGTCGACAGATTGATGTTGACGCCGCGCCCTGCGGCCTGTGATGCTTTGCCCGCAATCAACCCCAATAAAACCCCATAAAATGCTCGACAAAGCCAGCTACATCGTCGTCGAAGGCCCCATCGGCGCGGGCAAGACCACGCTCGCTCGCCGCCTCGCCTCGCGCCTCGAGGCCACCCTGTTGCTCGAGCAGCCCGAGCTCAATCCGTTTCTCGCGCGTTTCTACGCCAACCGGGAACGCTGGGCACTGCCGACGCAGCTTGCGTTTCTCTACCAGCGCGTGGACAAGCTCCGGCAGTTCGCCGCCAAACCGCAGAGCGAGAACCGGGTGGTATCCGACTTTGTCCTCGACAAGGATCCGCTGTTCGCCGAGTTGAACCTCGAAGCGGACGAGTTCGCCCTGTATCGGCGCACCTATGAACTGGTGGTTCCACAACCGACGCGCAAGCCGGATCTGGTGATCTATCTGCAGGCCAAGCCAGATACGCTGATCGCGCGCATCGACAAGCGCGGCGTCGAGGCTGAGCGCCCCATCACGGCAACCTACCTCGAACGCGTCGCCGAACGTTATGCGCAGTTCTTCTATCAGTACGAAGCCTCGCCACTGTTCATCGTCGACGCCGAAGTGCTCAACCCGGTCGACCGGGCCGAGGATTTCGATCTGCTGGTGGACCGGCTGCGCGCGATGCGCAGCTTCCGCGAATTCTTCGGCTACGCCTGAGGCCCGACCCCTCGATCTCCCCGACCCAGAGAGCCGACTCGGCTTGTACATTGGGCACGCTTGCGGTTTACTGCGCGCCAAACAAGGGAAAACGCCATGAGTTATCTGCAGGATAAGAAGCCCGTCACGCTCACCACCCTCGGCAAGATGCGCGCCGACGGCGACAAGATCGTCATGCTGACCGGCTACGACGCGAGCTTTGCCGCGCTGCTCGAGCGCTGCGGCGTTGACGTCATCCTGATCGGCGATTCGCTGGGTAATGTGCTGCAGGGCCAGACCTCTACCTTGCCGGTGACCATGGAGCACATGGTTTATCACACTGAATGCGTGGCCCGTGGCTGCTCGCGCCCTTTCATCGTTGCCGACATGCCATTCGGCAGTTATCAGGAAAGCCCCGCGCAGGCCATGCGCAACGCGGTGCGCCTGATGGCGGCCGGTGCGCAGATGGTCAAACTCGAGGGCGGCACCTTCATGGCCGAGACAATCCACTTTCTGGTCGAGCGCGGCGTGCCGGTGTGTGCCCACATCGGCCTTACGCCGCAGTCGGTGAACCAGCTCGGCGGCTACCGCGTGCAGGGCCGCACCAAGGAAGGCGCCGATCAATTGAGAGCCGATGCAATCGCCCTTGAACAGGCGGGTGCCGCGCTGATGGTGATGGAAATGGTGCCGGCGACGGTGGCGCGCGAGGTCACCGCCGGGCTCAACTCGATGGCGACCATCGGCATTGGCGCGGGCGTCGACTGCAATGGGCAGGTGCTGGTGTTGCACGACCTGATCGGCGTTTTTCCCGGTCACAAGGCGCGCTTCATGAAGAACTTTATGGAAGGTGCGAGCAGCATTGACGACGCCGTGACGCGCTATGTCGAGGACGTACGCGCAGCAAAATTCCCCGCCGCCGAACACTGCTACTGACGACAACGGGCCAATGCAAATACACACTACCGCCGAATCGCTCCGCACCGCGCGGCTTGCCGCGGGTCGCACGGCCCTGGTGCCCACCATGGGCAATCTGCATAAGGGCCACATCACGCTCATGCAGCAGGCCGGCGCGCACGCCGATGCGGTGATCGCCAGCATTTTCGTCAACCGTCTGCAGTTTGGCCCGTCGGAGGATTTCGACAAGTACCCGCGCACCTTCGAAGCCGATTGCGCACAGCTCGAAGCGGCCGGCGTGGCCCATCTGTTCGCGCCCGACGAGACCGTGATGTACCCGACCCGTCAGACCTACCATGTCGAACCCGATCCCGCGCAGACGTCGACGCTCGAAGGCACCGCTCGGCCCGGCCATTTTCGCGGCGTCGCCACGGTGGTGCTCAAGCTGCTCAACCTCGTCCAGCCCGACGTCGCCCTGTTCGGCAAGAAGGATTATCAGCAGCTCATGGTGTTGAGCAACATGGTGCGCGAATTCAACATCCCGGTGGAAGTCTTGCCCGGCGACACGGTGCGCGCCGACGACGGGCTGGCGCTTTCGTCACGCAATCGCTACCTGTCCGACAAAGAAAGAGCCGAAGCGGTGCGGCTGTATGAATGCCTGAGCCGGATTCGTGACGCGGTGCGCGCGGGCGAAACGGATTTCGACAAGCTCGAACGCGTCGCGATCGGCGAACTGGCCTCGCACGGCTGGTATCCCGATTATGTCGCGGTGCGCCGCCGGCAAGACCTGCAAACGCCCAAATCACCGCAGGATCCGCTGGTGGTGCTCGCAGCCGCGCGCCTCGGCAGCACGCGGCTGATCGATAACATCGAAATCTGAGCGGCCCCTTTGCGCCCGATTGCGCCGTTGGCGGATCGTCGCCGAAGCGGCATCGGCGACATTTGCGACCTCGATTGCCAGCGCATTTCCGCGTCGC
>CBDULG010000314.1:0-3787 GCA_965367985.1 uncultured Rhodocyclaceae bacterium | reverse complement strand
CCTACCGAGGCGGCAAGAAACTGGAACTTGAGAAGCGTCCCGATGCCTTCGTGGCGCGCGTGCCGCCGGACGCCTTGCGGCGTGCGGGCATTTGCGAGGATGCCGAGCAGGTCTCGTCGGCATCGTGCCGGGTGCGGGCGCGAGCGCAGGATCTGGATTCGATGATGGCACGCGCTCGGGCGCTGGGGCCGACGCATCACGCCTATGCGATGGCCGATACGGGTGAGGATTTCCTCATCACCGATCGCATTTTCGTCACCTTCAAGAAGGTGCTGACCAACGAGCAGGTGGCCGAGTTTGCGGGGCGCTACGGCTTGCTGCTGCGTGAGCGCTATACCGATCGCGACTACCTGTTCCAGCTCACCGATCACACCGGCATGAACCCGGTGAAACTGGTCGTCGAGCTGACCGAGAACGAACCGCTCGTCGAGCTGGCCGAAAACGATCTCAACTACATCGTCACAAAGTACGAGGTTACGCCTCCGAGCGACCCCGATTACGCAAGCCAATGGCATCTGCACGGCCACTTCAACCATCCGGACGTCGATCCGCGCGCCAATGTGCGTTGCGAGCAGGCGTGGTCCTTGCTCGACAGCTTCGGCAATCCCGAGGTGGTGGTCGGTGTCACCGACGACGGCTGCAAGCTCGATCATCCCGACTTCGATTCGTCCGGCAAGTTCGCTGCCTGGGGCTACTTCGAAGGCACCCGGCTGGTCACCAGCCGCGATATCGACGCTGAAGCGACGGGCATGTATCAGAGCGGCGCCAATCACGGCACCTCCTGCGCGGGCGTGATCGCCGGCGAGGCCGACGGGGTGCTGACGGTCGGTGCGGCGCCGGGGTGCCGGCTGCTGCCGATCAAATGGGAGTCGCAAGGCCCGTCGCTGCTGATCAACGATTCGAAGATGCTCACCGCACTTACTTTCGTCGCCGACAAGGTCGACGTGCTGTCCAACTCGTGGGGCGCGGTGCCACGCTTCCTGTTCGCCACGACGGTGATCAACCGGCTCACCCAACTGTCCACCACGGGCGGGCGACGCGGGCGCGGCATCCTCTTTCTGTGGGCGGCGGGAAACGAAAACTGTCCGATCCAGCATGAAGCGAATGTCGACGTGCCCTACACCCACGGTTGGGAATTCGCCAACGGATCGTGGCGCTGGGCCGGGCCGGAAACGACGCGGCGCTTCGTCAACAATATGGTCGACGTGCCGGGCCTCATGCATGTGGCGGCGCTCGCCAGCACCGCGCAGCGCAGCCACTATTCCAACTACGGCACCGGCATCGAAATCTGCGCGCCGAGCAGCAACAGCCACGCCTACTTCCGCATGGAGGTGCGCGGACAAGGCATCACCACGACCACAGGAGAGAGCGGCAACCTGACGCACGACTTTGGCGGCACCTCGAGCGCCACGCCGCTGGTCGCCGGCATTGCCGCGCTGGTGCTGTCGGCACATCCCGAGTTGAGCGCGCTCGAACTGGGTTCGGTGCTGCGCCGCAGCGCGTCGAAGGACCTCGACGGCACGCCCTACCCGCGCACGCCGCCGGCCAACTTCGATCCGAATCCCACCTGGGACGTGTCCCCCGTGGCACCGTTCGACAGCGGTGCATTCAGCGATACCGGCCATGCCGACGGCACCTGGAGTCCGTGGTTCGGCCACGGCCGCGCCGACGCCGAGCAGGCAGTGGCGCTGGCGCTGCAACTGCGCGGCGGCGGCGAGGAACCCGCACCGGTTCCCGACAACCGTTTCGTGTCGCGTCCCGCCCTGCCGATCCCCGACAACCGCCCCGGCGGCATCGTCGATACGCTGGATGTCACTGCGGTCGGCCGGGTGAGTTTCCTGCGCGTTGCGGTCGATATTCGCCATTCCTATATTGGCGACCTGGTGGTCACGCTGAGCGCGCCCTCCGGGCTCGAGGTGGTCCTGCATGACCGCGCCGGCGGCAGCAAGAACGACTTGTCGACCACCTGGGAGGCGTCCACCCTGCCCGCGCTGCGCAGCTTCGACGGCGAGGACGCCGAAGGCCGCTGGACGCTTTGGGTGCGCGACGAAGCGGCGGCGGACAGCGGCCGGCTGGAGGAGTGGTCGCTCGAAGTCGGCGTGGTCGTGCCGCCGCGCGCGGTGTTCGTCGAGGATGCACCGGGCGCCGCCATTCCCGACAATCGTGTGGCGGGCATCGAACGCACGCTGGCGGTCGCCGATGTCGGCCTGATCGCCAGCCTCGAAGTGGCGGTCGACATCACGCACACCTACATCGGTGACCTGCGCGTCTCACTGCACGCGCCCAATGGCAGCGAAATCGTGCTGCATGGGCGCAGCGGCGGCAGCATGGACAATCTGCGCGCCACCTACGCCTCGGCCGATGTCACTGCGCTGCAGGCGCTGGTCGGCGAACCATGCGCGGGCGACTGGAAGCTGCATGTGCAGGATCTGGCGGCGCGCGATGTCGGCAAGCTCAATCGCTGGTCGCTTGACATCGCGCTGCAGGCCGCCGCTCCGGCCGTCGCCAAGGCGAAGAAGAAAGCCGCCAAGGGAACGAAGAAGTCGTCTAAAACCGCCAAGGCCGCCGCCGCGAAATCTACTCGCGCCAAGCCGAAGCGCGCCAAGGCCAAGGCCGCTTAGGCCGCCGGGGGAGTCCGCCGCCATGAGCAGCTTTCCCAACTCGCCGCGCCTCGTCAAAGGCGGCATCGTGCTGATCGATCCCGAATCGGCGCAGGTG
This sequence comes from uncultured Rhodocyclaceae bacterium, assembly GCA_965367985.1. GTDB lineage: Bacteria > Pseudomonadota > Gammaproteobacteria > Burkholderiales > Rhodocyclaceae > Nitrogeniibacter. The sequence continues at coordinate 1,069 of CBDULG010000314.1, read as the reverse complement.
CGGCGCGTGATTGCACTGCAATACAACTCGGACACGCTCACCCGCACGCTGCAGGTGAAGTCGCTGGGCGAAGGCGCCGAGCGCTCCGAGGCGCTGCGCCTGACCGGCCCGGCGGCGGAAACGCTCAAGCTCGAGGCGGAAATCGATGCGACCGATCAGCTCGAGTTTCCCGACCAGCATCAAAGCGTCGTGGACGCGGGGATTGCGCCGCAGCTTGCAGTGCTCGAATCGCTTATCAATCCGAGCGCGGCCGAGCTGCTCGCGCGCAAGGCGCTGGCCGATGCGGGCACGCTGGAGATCGCGCCGATGGAGTCGCCGCTGGCGCTGTTCGTCTGGGGTGCCAAACGCATCGTGCCGGTGATCGTCACCGAGTTCTCGATTACCGAGGAGGCCTTCGACCCCGCGCTGAACCCGATCCGCGCCAAGGTCAATCTGGGCCTGCGCGTGCTGTCGATCGACGATCTGGGCTTCGATCACAAGGGCGGCAGCCTGTTCATGGCCTACCTGCAGGGGCGCGAAAAGCTCGCCGGCAAGGCCGCCACTTTCGGCTTCGACGCGCTGGGTATTGGAGGAATTCCATGACTGATCCGCTCAAGGCATTCATGCAGGCCAACGCGCTGAGCTCGCCGGCCTTCGCGCCGGACAGCCGTTATCACGGCCTCGACACCACGCAATGGACAGCGCCAGACGGTGTTCCGGTCACCTATGTGCGGCGGCGCTTCATTCCGCCGCCGGAAAACTTTTCCACGTTGCGCGAGCATGTGGTCGAGATGGGCGACCGGCTCGACAACCTCGCTGCCAAGCACCTTGGCGACCCGCAGCAGTATTGGCGGATTTGCGATGGCAACGGCGCGGTGCGGCCCGACGCGCTGATCGAAACCATCGGCCGGCGTGTGCGCATCACCCTGCCTGAAGGCGTGCCCGGCGGCACGGAGGTGGAATGAGTAACCCTAGGACCTGCTCAGAGCCGATACGGCGGATCATGTTGTGTCCAGATGCGCCCGAAGCAAGGCGTGCGACGCAGCGCAGGGTGGCCCCCTGGGCAAGGAGCACAACGCTGCAGCGGGTG
>CBDULG010000313.1:0-3833 GCA_965367985.1 uncultured Rhodocyclaceae bacterium | reverse complement strand
TGTTGCCTCCCATGGTGACCGGAATTCGGATTTGACCCGACGATGACCCACCGTGCCCAAGCTGCACGCTTTGCGTTACGCTGAGGCGCGGGCCAAGGCAGCGCCTCGCGTTCATGCGCATGCGATGAGTTCACGCGCTTCATTCCGCTTGAGTCGGCACGGCTCAAACCATTTGGCATCGGCGCTGTCCGATGGTGAGCTGACAGAGGTGACCCATGAAAAAAATCCTTGTAGCGACTGACTTTTCCGAACGCTCCGACCGCGCGATCCGGCGCGGCGTACTGCTGGCGAAGCAATCGGGGGCTTCGATCGTGCTGGTGCACGCCGTCGATGACGACCTGCCGCGGCGGGTCGTCGACGCGGATCGGGACGCGGCGTTGGAGCTATTGGACGAGCAGGCGCGCAGCTTGCGCGAGATCGACGGCGTCGATTGCGACAGCTCGGTGGTGCTCGGCGACCCGTTCGAAGGGCTCACTAAAGCGAGCGAAAGCATCGCGCCGGATCTGCTCGTCGTCGGTCCGCATCGCCGGCAGACGCTCAAGGATATCTTCGTCGGCACCACCGCCGAGCGCACCATTCGCACAAGCCGCCGGCCAGTCATGATGGCCAACGCCATGCCTGCCCGCTCGCACCGTCGTCTGCTTGTTGCCGTTGATTTCTCCGACAGCGCCCGCGCGGCGCTGGACACCGTCACGCGGCTGGGTCTTCACGTGGACGGGGCACTGTCCATCTTGCACGTGTTCGACACCATCGGCTCCGGATTCAGGGCACGCGCGTCGATATCGGACGATCAGGCGCAGCAGCACATGGCAGACGGAGCGGAACGCGCTGCCGCGGAGTTGGCGTCGTTTCTCGACGGTTTCGATGTCGAGCCGCAGCAGACCCTCGTCAGGCACCGCATGGGTACGATTGCGCATACCGTCGGCGAAGTCGCGCAAGAGCTTGCCGCCGACCTGATCGTGGTCGGTACGCACGGGCGAAGCGGTCTGGCCAAAGTGCTGCTGGGAAGCGTCGCCGAGGGCGTATTGCGTACCGCGACTTGCGATGTACTGGCGGTGCCGACGCAGGCTGCATGAGCGCGCCTCGCGCCGGTTCGAGCGTTGAACCTGAACACGGCAGTGACGTGCTTACGACTCACTCGAGCGTGCCGATTCGATACTCCGGCAAGAGCGAGTCGGCGTATGACGAGTGCGGACGTCCCTTGGTCTTGGTGCGATAGGCTTCGGAGGCTTCCTTGCCGCACCACGGCGTGAAAACGGCCGGATTCGATGGGTGTTGCGGGACATAGGCGCTCAGGTCGTAGACCTGAGCGTCGATGATCATCCAGCAATCGTCGGCGGTCCGGTGCCGTGCGACCTCGTCCGCCGAGTATGCGGCGTCGGCCGCGGCGGCAGTGACTTCGGCCTCGGCAGGGGAGTGGAACAAACCCGCTGTCCAGAAGCCGGCGACCGCTAGCCAGAAAACCAGCGTCGAAGAAACGAAAAGTGTGCGCATTATCTGAAGTCGAACCTTTCGAAATGGATGAAGGAAGCGGCCACACCGCGTCGCACCAGCGCCTCGCGCGCGGCTTCGACCAGCGGAACCGGGCCGCACAACTGTACCTCTCGTTGGGCCAGTCCAGCGACGTTACCGAGCAGCGTGTCGATATCGGGCACGCCGTCGGCGATCGCTGTCGTCAGCGTGAGCAGCGGATCGGCCGCGGCCCGCGCGCTGAGTTCTTCCAGATAGGCCGCATCCTGCGCGCTGCGATAAAGATAGATCAGCGTCGTCGGATGGTCGAGGTGTTCGCGGCGCAAAATCGCAAGAAACGGGGTAATGCCGATGCCGCCGGCGATCCATAGTTGGGATGTCGCGCGACGTTCCGCCAGAAAGCGTCCGAAGGGTCCTTGGAGCCGCACTAGAACGCCGGCTTCGAGCCCCTGAACATGCGTCGAGCAAGGGCCCAGGGCCTTGATGCCCACCGCCAGGCTACCATCGTCGCCGATGCCGCTGACCGTAAATGGGTGAAACTCGCCGCAGCCGTGGAAACGCTGACCGTCGCCGAAAGCGGCAAAGACGAACTGGCCTGGAGCCGGCGCCAATCGCGCGCCGCACGGTTCCAGCACGGCTTCGATCATGCGCGCCGCCGGCGCCGCCACGCTGCGCACGCGATAAGCATGGGCGGCAATGCCGAGGTCCACGCCGAGCAGGCGCCAGCCGAGCGCCAGCAGCGCCAGAATCACGAACAGCCACAGCGGGCCGGGCTCGCCGAGCAGCGCCCAGACATGGAGCAGGCCGCACACGACGCCGATGCCGAGCAGATAGTGAAATGCGCGCCAGCGGCGGTAAGGCAGCGCGAGGCTGAAGGTGCTCGCCAGCCCCGCCATCAGCAACAGCACTCCGGCCCAGCCCAGCCACACCGGCCAGCTCTGCGACCAGGGCGCCAAAGCCTGCCAGGCGCGGAGGGGCGCCTGCGTCCACCCGTCGAGCGCCAGCGCCAGTGGATGGGCTAGCAACAGCGCATAGGCCACCGTGCCGCTACGATGATGCCAACGATATTGCGCATCGAGCCCGCCCAGAAGCGCCGCCAGCCGCGGCGTGCGGATCATCAACAACAGGCTGCCGACCAGCAGGCCTGTGCCGATCCACCCGGTAACGATCGCGACGCTGCGCCATGGCGGCAAATCGTGCGGCAGCGCCCAAGCCGCGCCGGCCAGCGCCAACGTCAGCAGCAACCCCGGTGCGATGAAGTCGCTCGGCGGTAGACGGACGGGCGCGCTCATTTCAGCCGGCCCGCCGCGCGCAATTCATCGCAGGCCGGCCGGCGGCGCGGGCGCAAAACCACGCCGAGACGATCGGCCCGCGCCTCGAGTTCGGCATGGTGCTTGTCGAGATACTGCTTGCAGGCATCGTAGGTGTCGTAGCTGCGCAGTTGCCGTTGATGTTCGATACGCTCGTCCGGCGCCATCAACTGCCAACCGTACACATTGTCCTCGCTGGCCCGCCAGGGGCCGGCAGACACCGACGCGACACATCCACAGAACACGATCAGGATGAGGAGAAAGGTATGCAGCATGACAGGCGCTCGTGAGGCCGGCGACATGGATTTCGAGTTCTGACCCATCGATAACATAGCCTGCGCGGCCAGGGGTGGGCGTGCGCCAGATCAAGATATCGCGGCCATCGATGGTGGTGCGGCGCTTGGTGCAGGCCAATTGATCTCTGGCAACTTCGTCATGGCTCGCGCGTCGCACACTGATGACATCGACGACTCCCCAGACGGTCCGGCCATGAACACTTCCCACACTGCGATCCCGCCCGATCTGGCGCGGACGCTAATCGCTGCGGCCGTCCTGGCACCGTCGAGCCACAACACGCAGCCTTGGTTGTTCGCGGCGAGTGATCAGCACATCGACCTGATCGCGGACCGGCGGCGCGCGCTGCCCGTCAACGATCCGCACGATCGTGAGCTGACCATCAGCTGTGGCTGCGCCTTGTTCAACCTGCGCGTGGCGGCAGCGGCTGCCGGCTTTGCCGCGCAGGTCGCACTGTGTCCCGACGCGGATGACGAAGACGTGCTGGCCCGCGTTCGCCTTGCGGCGGCGGACACCATGCCGCCCGATGCGAAGCTGCACGCGGCAATCGCCCGGCGCCGAACGGTTCGGCAGCGCTTTGCCGCCGAGCCGCTCGACCCCGCCACAATCCAGGCCTTGATCGACGCGGCAGCCCGTGAAGGCGCGACACTCCACACGTTGAGCACCCACACGAAACGCCATGACGCGGCGGCGTTGGTTGCCGAGGGCGACGCGATGCAATGGGCCGATGCCTCATGGCGGCGCGAACTGGCCGCGTGG
>CBDULG010000312.1:0-3845 GCA_965367985.1 uncultured Rhodocyclaceae bacterium | reverse complement strand
TGCATCGATCACGATTGCCGGGGAGACATTCGCCACCGGCATGACCTATGGAACGGCATCACTCGACGAACATCCCGACGCCGCGCGATTGATCGATCTCGCCGACCGTCGCATGTTGGAACGCAAAAAACGCCGGCGAACCGGCGTTTTTTTCCGGCTGATGCGCGCTCAGTGCGCCGCAGCGGTCGCCGCGCCGAAGCCCGTCTGGGCGCGCACATACTGGTCGCCAAAGGCTTCACGCTCGGCCTGCGCTTCACGGCTCGTGTCCATCTTCGACACGACGATGGCCGCGAGGAATGCCAGCGGCAACGAAAACAGTGCCGGTTGCGTGTAAGGGAAGAGCGGCTCGGCGTAATCGAGTACGTCCACCCACACCGATTTCGACAGCACGACCAAGGTCACCGCCGAGAACAGGCCGAGATAGCCGCCGGCGAGTGCGCCGCGCGTAGTCAGGTCTTTCCAGTACATGGAGAGAATCAGCACCGGGAAGTTGGCCGACGCGGCGACGCCGAAGGCGAGCGCGACCATGAAGGCCACGTTCATTTTCTCGAAAGCCAGGCCGAGCAGCACCGCGACCACGCCAAGGCTGATCGTGGCGAGCTTGGACATGCGCAGTTCTTCCTTCTCCGACGCCGTCCCTTTCTTGATCACGCGCGAATAGATGTCATGCGAGATGGCCGAGGCGCCCGCCAGGGCGAGGCCCGACACCACAGCCAGGATGGTGGCAAAGGCGACCGCGGAGAGGAAGCCGAGCAGCAGGTCACCACCGACCGCCTTGGCAAGATGCATCGCCACCATGTTGCCGCCGCCGATGATCGCGCCGCCGATGTCACCGCCTTCGAAGAACTGCGGGTTCTGGCCGACGATGATGATCGAGGCCAGGCCCATCAGCGCGACTACGTTGAAGAAGTAGGCGACGATGCCCGAGGCGTAGAGCACCGACTTGCGCGCCTCCTTGGCGTCGGTCACGGTGAAGAATCGCATCAGGATGTGGGGCAGCCCGGCGGTACCGAACATCAGGCCGACCCCCAGCGAAATTGCCGTGACCGGATCGGCCAGCAGGCTGCCAGGGGCGAACAGGTTGGCGCCCAGTGAGTGCACTTCCATTGCCCGCGCGCTGAGTTCTTCAAAGTTGAAATTGAACTGGCTCAAGGCGAGCAGCACCATGATCGTGCCGCCGAACAGCAGCATGCACGCCTTGATGATCTGCACCCAAGTGGTCGCGACCATGCCGCCAAAGGTCACGTAAACCATCATCAGCGCACCGACCACGACGCAGGCGATACCGTAGTCGAGGCCGAACAACAGCTTGATCAACTGACCCGCGCCGACCATCTGCGCCACCAGATAGAAACACACCACGACCAGCGATGAGATCGCCGCCATGATGCGTACCTTGCCCTGGTTGAGGCGGTAGGAGGTGATGTCGGCAAAGGTGAATTTGCCCAGGTTGCGCAGCCGCTCGGCCATCAGGAAAAGAATGACCGGCCAGCCGACAAAGAACGCGATCATGTAGATGTAGGCGTCGATGCCGCGGGTGTACATCATCGCGGTAAGGCCCAGCAGCGTGGCCGCCGACATGTAATCGCCGGCAATCGCCAAACCGTTTTGCGCGCCGGTGATACCGCCGCCGGCGGTATAGAAATCGGCGGTGGTCTTGGTGCGGCTTGCGGCCCAGTAGGTGATCGCCAGGGTCAGCGCGACGAACACCAGGAACATCGCAATCGCGGTCAGGTTGATCGGCTGCTTGGCAGATTCGGCAATCGCGTCGCCCGCGGCAAAGGCGGACGATGCAAGCAGCCCGGCGCCGAATGTTGCGGCGTGTGCAAGATGATTGCGGCGCATCAGTTTTCCTCCTTGATGGCGGACGCGATGAGTTCCTTGTTCATGTCGTCGAACTCGCCATTGGCGCGGCGCACATACATCAGTGTCAGTAGCCAGAAGACGATGAACTGGAACAAGCCGGCAAGAATTCCCACGGTGACGTGGCTGCCGGAAAACGGACGCAGCGCGATCAGGTCCGGGGCGAACGCCACGGCCATCACGAAGCCATAAAAAATGACGAAGACGATTGCCGACAGCTTCCAGGCAAATCCTTCGCGTCGGCGAACCATTTCGGTGAACTGCGGGTTGCTGCGGATACGTGCATAAACAGTGCTGGACATCACGCCCTCCCTCAACATTGTGGAACCGTTGGACATAATTCATGACTGCTGGTACCCGCCACAAGACAGCATGCGGCGCGACGGAAATATCTTATGTCTTTTATAAGACACCGTACCATACCGTACAGCAGTTTATTCTGCGCTGCACAAGAAAGTAAAGCGCTAATTTAATTGTGTTTAATCCCAGATTGCTACACTGCACAAAAAATGATCAAGATCAAACAAGGCGCAAGTAAACGGCCTCGTCGGCGTCCACAAAGACGTCCATCGCAGGGTAGAGCACGCCGGATGGGGAACAATCGCGCGCGCAAAAAATGTGGTGTCGATGGTGTCGCCCTCTGCCCCCGTGAGAGCGATTGAGGGTGAGGGCAAGGCGCAAAAGGACATCGACCCATTTGTGCAACTGACGGGGAAGGTCGGCGGCAGCAAGCGCTCGGCAGACCACGTGCATCGGGCCGCCCGGCTGGAACAAGCCGGGCCTACTGCGCAGTGAGCTGGGCGTACAGCACCGGCAGGCGTGCCGGCAACTCTTCGGGCTTGCGAATCACGGTATAGCCGGCCGGGCCGAAGAGATGCGGAAGGTAGCCTTCGCCTTCCTTGTCGATGGTGACGCAGAAGGGTTTGAGTCCGGCGGTGCGCGCTTCGATAAGACTCATGCGCGTGTCTTCGATACCGTAGCGTCCCTCGTACTGATCGAGGTCGTTGGGCTTGCCGTCCGAGAGGATCAGCATCAGGCGCAGCGCGCTCGGCTGCTTTTCAAGGATGCGCGTCGCGTAGCGGATCGCCGCACCCATGCGGGTGTAATAACCCGGCTTGAGTGCGGCGATTCGCCCGCGCGTTGCGCCGCTGTGCTTTTCGCCAAAGGTCTTGATCTGGTGAAAGCGAATGTGCTCGCGCTTGCGGGTGGAGAAGCCGTACAGCGCGAACTTGTCGCCGGTGGCGGACAGCGCCTCGGAAAACAGCATCAGGCTGTCGCGAATGACGTCGATGACACGCGCCGTGTTACTCACCCAGGCGTCGGTCGACAGCGACAGATCGGCCAGCACGAGGCAGGCCATGTCGCGCTCGCGCCGCTCGAGTTTGAGGTAGTTGCCGAAAATGGCGCCGTGGCGGCCCGCGCGGCGATCGGACCAGGCGCGCACACAGGCGTCGACGTCGAGTTCAGCGCCGTCTGGCTGGTTCTTGAGCCAGCGCCGCGACGGCGCCAGTGACTCGAATTGCTGGCGGATGCGGCGCACCGGTTTGACCAGATGATCGGGCACCGCGATCGATTTCGCGTCGCGCGCATCGAGCACGTTCAGGCTGCACTGGTTCTTCTTCAGCACGCGCTTCTTCCAGTCCCACTCGGGCAGCAGAATGCCCGATTCGAGTGGAATATCGTCGGCCGCGTCGGAAGGCAGATCGAGGTCGAAGCGGATGCGCGAGGCGATGGTTTTTTCATCGCGCGCAAGCGCCAGGCGGTCCATGTCCTTTGCCGCCTTGCCCACATCCTCGTCGGGATCGTCGTCGAGGCTGCGATTGACCTTGATGTACTCGGCCCACGACAGCAGCGATTCGGCACGAAACGGCAGAAGGAAGCCGTCGGTGCCGTCGGGCATGTCTTCGCGCGTGGCCTGGCGACGCTTTTCGTTTGCCTCGATGGTTTTTTCGCTGTCGTGATCGGCGTCGTCGCCGGACTCC
>CBDULG010000311.1:0-3848 GCA_965367985.1 uncultured Rhodocyclaceae bacterium | reverse complement strand
AGGGTTTCGATCGCGTTATTGGGCACCACGCGGTCGTACACGTTCATCGTGAACATGGGCAACGCAACGGCAAACAGGTTGATCAGCAAGGCCGCCAGAAGTACATCGCGGTAGAGCGGGCGGTTGTCGTTGATCGCACCCCAAAACCAATGCCTGTTGCGCACTTCGCCGACTTCCGGCGAGCGCGCATCGAAGCGGAATTTCGGCCGCACGAACAGTGCGCGCCCGCTGTAGCGTTCGGCCAGCGCGTCGGCGGCAACTTCGACCTCGGCATCACCCAGATCGGGGTGAATGATCCGTGCGTCGCCGTTTTCCGTCCAGCCGAGCAGCACACAGGCCTGCGTGTCGTGCAGCACGAGGACGACCGGAAACAGATCGCGGTTGAGCCGGTCGAGCGGGCGGCGCGCGACCCGGCTGGCCAGCCCGGCGCGGCGCGCGGCACGCTCGAACAAGGATGGCGTAAGGCGATGATCGACCAGCGGCAATCCGGCCGTCGCCGCGTCGCGGGTGAGCGCGCAACCGTGCGCGCGCGCCACCACGAGCAAACACTCGAGCAGCGCGTCGGGGCGGTGCGGATCGGCGTCATCGCTCGCGGCGTTTTCCGCCTGTGGCGTCTCGACCGCGCGCAGTTCGGCGTCGCCGGATGTTTCGTCGTCTGGCTCCAGTTCGGCCAGCGGTAGTGCGTTGTTTGTCATGTCATCCTGTGCGTGGCAAACGGTGTCCGGACAAGGTCTGGCATAAAAATAACGGCATCACGGCACGTGACTTGACCCGGCAGGGCAATCTTGGCACAGCTTTACATGGAATCGGGTGACGTCGTGCTGACAGGCAGCAGCGGAATGTGGTTGGTCACGGCACGTGCCGCCGCAGGATCAAGTTCCGGGGAACCTCGGCCGTCATTAGCACTCAGATACCACGAGTGCTAAAATACGACGGATTTCTTTGGGAGGAACTATTGATGAGTCATGCTTTGTCCTTTCCCGCCCCGACTGCGGTCGGCAGTATCGATCAGTACATCCAGTTTGCGAACCGGGTGCCGATGCTGAGTGCGCAGGAAGAGCACGATTACGCGACACGCTTCCACGACGAGGGTGATGTGGACGCAGCCCGCGAGCTGGTGCTGTCGCATCTGCGTCTGGTCGTCGCCATTGCGCGCGGTTATCTCGGTTATGGCCTGCCACACGCCGACCTCATTCAGGAGGGCAATATCGGCCTGATGAAGGCGGTCAAACGCTTCGATCCGCGCCGCGGCGTGCGCCTGGTGTCGTTTGCGATTCACTGGATCAAGGCGGAGATTCACGAATACATTCTGAAAAACTGGCGGCTCGTCAAAGTGGCGACCACCAAAGCGCAACGCAAGTTGTTCTTCAATCTGCGCAGTTTCAAGAAAGACCGCAACGCCTTGAGCCCCGATGACGTCTCGATCGTCGCCGCTCAACTCAACGTCAAGCCGGAAGAAGTGGTGGAAATGGAGACGCGCCTCGGCGGTCAGGACATTCCGCTCGAGAATGAACGCGATGACGATGACGAGCGCTTCGCGCCGATCGCCTACCTGCCCGACCCCGGTGCCGAGCCGGTCGACTTGCTGGTGCAGACGGAACAGGCCAATTTGCAGACCGACGGGCTGCGCACTGCGCTCGACGACCTGGATGATCGCAGCCGCCGGATCATCGAGTCGCGATGGCTGAATGCCGAAGGCAAGGCCTCGACCTTGCATGAGCTCGCGGCCGAGTATGGCGTCTCGGCGGAGCGCATCCGCCAGATCGAGGCCAAGGCAATGAGCAAGATGCGCACCCAGTTGGCCGAGGTGGTGTAAGCCGACCGCCACTGAATTTATAAGGCGACCTTCACGGGTCGCCTTTTTCTTTGCATCCCGGACGCGGTGCGCTCCTCGTCGAGCAAGGTCACGATATCCGCGGCGATGTCCGCCGCGCGGGTGCCATGCTTGACGTACAGCCGAATACGACCCTCGGTATCGAAGACGTAGGTCCCGGTGGAATGATCGACGGTGTAGTTGGGGCCGGAGGTGTCGCCGCTCTTGGCATAGAACACCTTGAACGCCTTGGCCACCTCCGCGGTCTGCTCGGCATTACCGTAAAGACCGAGAAAGCGGGAATCGAACACCGGCACATATTCACTCAGCAATACCTGCGTGTCGCGCGCAGGATCCACCGTCACGAAAAGCACCTGGACGCGATCAGAATCGTCACCCAACTGACGCATCACCTGCGCCATCGTCGTCAGATTGGTCGGACAGATATCCGGACACTGCGTGAAGCCGAAGAACAGTGTCACCACCTTGCCGCGGAAATCGGCCAGGGTGCGCGCCGCCCCGGCGTGATCGGTAAGCGCGAAGTCGTGCCCGTAGGGGGCGCCGGTGATGTCGGTACTCTTGAAGCTTTTTGGCGTTTCCAGGGGCCCGCAGGCTGTTACCGAAAGCGCCGCCGCGCACAATAGCGTTCGAAGCATTGCGTACTCGTCAGAATCGCAGATAGTGATCGACCAGCAAGGCGGCGAACAGCAACGACAGGTAGACGATTGAGTAGCGGAACGTGCGTTGCGACAGCCTGTCGCTATAGTCGACGTAAAGCCGCCACGCGTAGAGCAGGAAGATGGCGCCAAGCACCACGGCCGCCGCCAGATAGATCAGTCCGCTCATGCGTGTCGCGTAGGGCAGCAGGGTGACGGCGAACAGGATAAAGGTGTAGAGCAGTACCGACAGACGCGTGTATTTCGAGCCGTGGGTCACCGGCAACATCGGCAGGCCGGCCCGCGCGTAGTCGGCCGTTCGATACAGCGCGAGGGACCAGAAATGCGGCGGCGTCCACGCGAAGATGATCAGGAAAAGCAGCAGCGCGTCGGCACTTACCTCGCCGCTCACCGCCGCCCAGCCGAGTACGGGCGGCATCGCGCCCGACGCACCGCCGATGACAATGTTCTGAGGGGTACGGGGCTTGAGGAAGACCGTGTAGATCACCGCGTAGCCGACGAAGGTGCACAGGGTCAGCCACATGGTAAGCGGATTGACCAGCGCGTAAAGCAACCACAAGCCCGCCCCGCCCAGCGCGGCGGCAAACACCAGCGTTTCCGCCGAGCTCAGTTCGCCACGCGGCAGTGGACGCGCACGCGTACGGGCCATGCGTGCATCGATCTGCTGCTCGATCAGGCAGTTCATCGCTGCGGCAGCGCCCGCGACAAACGCAATTCCGAGCGTCGCCGCGAACACGATACCGGCCGGCGGCAGCCCTACCGGGGCAGCAAGGAACATGCCGATGAGCGCACAAAAAACGATCAGTGAATTGACCCGCGGCTTGGTCAATACCGCAAAGTGGCGCAGGCGACGCGAAAGGGTCGGTTGATCAAGCGTAAGCGTTTTCATTGTTTCTCCTTGCATCCCAGCCGGGTTGCCCGGCCGCTTGCAGGCGATCGTTGATGGTCACCAGCGTAAGCAGCAACAACGCCGCACCGGCGTTGTGTGCCACGGCCAGCGCCAGCGGCAGACTGAGCAACACGTTGGCGATACCCAACGCAAGCTGCAGCGACAATACGGCGAGCACCAAAGCGGCAAATGTCGTCAAACCTGCCCGGGTGAGGCGAATCGAAAGCGTGATCAAAGCGGCCGTGACCGCCAATGCGCCGATGCGGTGCATCCAGTGGATGGCCGTCAAGGCTTCGTTCGACAGCATCGCGCCGTCCGCGGTCATGCCCAGTTCGCGCATCAGGTGAAACGCATTGCCGATATCCATCGTCGGCCACCATTGGCCGTGGCAGGTGGGAAAATCGGTGCACGCGAGCGCGGCGTAGTTCGTGCTCGTCCAGCCGCCGAGGACGATCTGCGCAACCACCAG
>CBDULG010000310.1:0-3856 GCA_965367985.1 uncultured Rhodocyclaceae bacterium | reverse complement strand
GCTGAATGGCAGGCCGCGCGGGACAAGCGCGCGAAGCTGGAACAGCGCCGCGCCGATGCGCAGGACCTGCACCAGCAAACCGCGGCACTGCTTGCCGATGTGGTGATCGATGACACCTTGTCGCCGACGCTCGAGGCGATGCGTGCCGAGGCACTGGGCGAGCATCAGCTCAGCGTCGAATCCTGCGACAATCGCGAGCAGGATGTGCGTGGCTGGCTGCAGACAAAGATCGACAATGAGACCAAGGCATTGAACCGCCTGGCCGAGAAGATCATCAAGGCAATGGCATCCTTCAAGGAGGCGTTCAAGCTGGAGACGGCCGAGTTCGATGCCAGCCTCGACGCCGCCTTCGAGTACAAGAACCTGCTGACGCAGTTGAACTGCGACGATCTGCCGCGATTCGTCGCGCGCTTCAAGGAACTGCTCAACGTCAATACCATCAACGAGATCGCCAATTTCAACGCCCAACTGGCGCGCGAACGCGAGACGATCAAGGAGCGCATTGCGCACATCAACAAATCGCTGGGCGAGATTGACTACAACCCCGGGCGCTACATCGTGCTCGAATCGCAGATCAGCCCGGATGCGGAAATTCGCGATTTTCAGCAGGAATTGCGGGCATGTACCGAGGGCGCGGTCACCGGCTCCGACGACGCCCAGTATTCCGAAGCCAAGTTCCTGCAGGTCAAGGCGATCATCGACCGTTTTCGCGGGCGGGAGGGGCTGTCCGAGCAGGACCGACGCTGGACGGCCAAGGTGACCGATGTGCGCAACTGGTTTCTGTTCGCGGCCAGCGAGCGCTGGCGCGAGGACAACAGCGAGTATGAGCACTACTCTGATTCCGGCGGCAAATCCGGCGGGCAGAAAGAGAAGCTCGCTTACACCATCCTCGCCGCGAGTCTGGCCTACCAGTTCGGGCTGGAGTGGGGCGCAGTGCGTTCGCGCTCCTTCCGTTTCGTGGTGATTGACGAGGCCTTTGGACGCGGCTCCGATGAGTCTGCGCAATATGGTTTAACGCTGTTTCGCCAGCTCAATCTGCAGCTGTTGATCGTTACGCCGCTGCAGAAGATCCACATCATCGAGCCCTTCGTCTCCAGCGTTGGTTTTGTGCACAACGAGGGCGGCCGCGCCTCAATGCTGCGCAATCTGTCGATCGAGGAGTACGGCGCGCGCAAGGCCGAGTTTGCCGCATGATGTGGACGACCGTCAGCGACCTGAGGGAGCAGCTGCGCCGTCGTTGGGTGCGCGGCGATTTGCTGCGCGAGTTGATGGACGGCGAAACGGTATTCCCGTTGCAACTGGCGCTCAAATGCCCAAGCTCCGCCGAGCTGACCACGCAGTTTCAGGCGGTCCGCGCCTGGGCGGCCGAACTGGTTGCGGTTCCGCAGCTGCGCATCGGTTGGCGCGACGTCAGGCACCGCGTGCATGGTCTGCAACGCTTGCCCCATTCGGTGTGGGTCGACACGCTTGATGACGCGCTCGCATTGATTGGCAAACGCAGTGATGCAGCGCGTTTCGTCGAACTGCGCGACGTTGCACGCGACAGACCGTCTGCGGCAACCGAATGGCTCGCCAGGCGACCACGGCGGGCCGTCGAGCTGGCGGCGCAGTGGCCGCGATTGCTCGCCGTGGTGGACTGGCTGGTGGCGCACCCGCGTCCGGGCATCTACCTGCGTCAGGTCGACATTCCCGGCGTCGACAGCAAGTTCATCGAGTCGCACCGCTCAGTGCTGATTGAAATGCTTGATCTCGCATTGCCCGCGGAGGCGATTGAGGCGGAACGCAGCGGGGTGAGCCGGTTCGCCGCCCGCTACGGTTTTCTCGAAAAGCCCGCGCGCATCCGTTTCCGCGTTTTGGACGAACGGATCACACTGCTGCCCGGGCCGAAGTGCCCCGATGTCACCCTCGATGGCGACAGCTTCGCCCGCTTGGACGTCCCCGTGCGGCGTGTTTTCATCACCGAGAACGAAACGAACTTTCTGGCGTTTCCGCCGGTGGCCGACGCGATCGTTGTCTTTGGTGCGGGCTATGGGTGGGATGCGTTGGCCCGCGCAGCGTGGCTCAAACGCTGCACGATGTTCTACTGGGGCGACATCGACACCCACGGCTTCGCCATCCTCGACCAGCTCCGCGGCCGATTCGCGCATGTTGCCTCGCTGATGATGGATCGCGCCACCTTGATGGCGCACGAGGCGCTGTGGGGCGAGGAAGGCGATCAGGTCGATCACGATCTGCCCCGCCTCACGGCGGAGGAACGCGCGCTCTTCGACGATCTGCGCGACAACCGCATCAAGCCGAATCTTCGACTGGAACAGGAACGCGTGGGATTTCCGTGGGTGGTTTCCGCTATAAGCAAGCTCGACCGCAACTCGGATTGAGCGGCGGCCGTCGCGGGCCGAATAGACCCTGTTCGATCAATCCATCTGCCTTGAGCGCCTCGGGTACTTTGGGCCGCTTTCCGACACGTGTCGAGAACCACGCCGCCGCGTTGGGGTATGGCGGGGCTTATCGGTGGATGATCCCTTGCGACCGTTGCAGAGGCAGCGGACGCGTTACAATATAGGCCCCTCCAAAATCCAGAATGGTTCAATGAAAACCACCTTCCTCGACTTTGAACAGCCGATTGCCGAGCTGGATGGCAAGATTGGCGAGTTGCGTTTCATGCAGGACGATTCAGCGGTCGATATTTCCGACGAAATCGAGAAGCTGGAAGGCAAGAGCCAGACGCTGACGCGCGATATCTACGCCAAGCTCACGCCTTGGCAGATCGCCCAGGTGGCACGCCATCCGCAGCGCCCCTACACGCTCGATTACGCCGAGCACATCTTCACCGATTTTCATGAATTGCACGGCGACCGCAGCTTTGCCGATGATCACGCCATCGTCGGTGGCATGGCGCGCTTCAATGGCCAGCCGTGCATGATAATTGGCCATCAGAAGGGACGAGACACGAAAGAGAAGATTCATCGCAATTTCGGCATGCCGCGGCCGGAGGGCTATCGCAAGGCGCTGCGTCTGATGCGTTTGGCGGAAAAATTCGGCTTGCCGATATTTACCTTCATCGACACGCCGGGCGCGTATCCGGGCATTGGCGCCGAAGAGCGCGGCCAGTCGGAGGCGATCGGCCACAACCTTTACGCCATGGCCGAACTCAAGGTGCCGATCATTGCCACCGTGGTCGGCGAGGGCGGTTCGGGCGGCGCGCTGGCGATCGGTGTCGGCGACCAGATGCTCATGCTGCAATATTCGATCTACTCGGTGATCTCACCCGAGGGGTGTGCGTCGATCCTGTGGAAGAGTGCCGATCAGGCGAGCGTCGCGGCCGAGGCGATGGGTGTTACGGCGGCGCGGCTCCATTCCCTCGGGCTGGTGGATCGTGTCATCGACGAACCCGTTGGCGGCGCACATCGCAATCATCTGGCGATGGCGCAATCGCTCAAGCGCGTGCTGGTCGAAACCTTGCGCAAACTCACCGATACCGAGCCGGCGGATCTCATCGAGCAGCGCTACGAGCGCTTGATGAGCTATGGCAAGTTCAAGGTCGCTGCCGCCTGATCCCTCGGCGGCCATCCGCACGCGGGCGGCCGAGGTGCTGTCGGCTGCGGGGGTGGGTGCGGGATCGCGCCTCTTGCTCGGCTTGAGCGGCGGGCTCGACTCGACGGTTTTGCTGAACGCCCTCGCGGTCTTGCGGGGGCGTTTTTCATACACACTGCGCGCGCATCACGTGCATCACGGCTTGAGTCCGAACGCGCACGCCTGGGTCACCGAGTGTGAGGCGCAGTGCGCTGCACTCGGCGTCCCGCTGACCGTCACGCGCGTCAAGGTCGAGCCGCAACCGGGCGAGGGCTGGGAGGCG
>CBDULG010000309.1:0-3862 GCA_965367985.1 uncultured Rhodocyclaceae bacterium | reverse complement strand
TTGAGCGCCTTTTCGATGAGCTGCGAAACGCGCGGATCGTCCTCGACGACGTAGATCAATTCGTGTCCCGCGGTCGACATGGGGCCTCCTGGAATTTACGGCGCCGCCCGCTTGCACGCCGGCGGGGGTGTCGCGGGCAGGCCGTGCGCGGCGGGCGCTATCGCCCAATTCTCCATGCGCGCGCCGCGTCGTGCAATGTGAGCTGGGCTTCCACCGTCACGTACGTTGGCAACAGATGCGCTTGGCGGATAGGTTCTGGCGCTTGACTTTTTCCCACGAAAGGCGACGATACTCTTATGTGTTATGCACATTGGAAACGTTCGGCGTGATGCAAAACGGATACCGGCCGCCCGCCGAGCCTGATTACTGACGAAATCAACCTGGAGATTAAAGAAATGTGGCGACGTTGTGAGGGCTTGGGACGGATCGTGCTCGGGATTTTGTTCGCCTTGGTGGTGGGGCAAGCGGGCGCGCAGCCGCTCTCCACCGCTGAATTGGTCGAAAAGTCCGGCCTCTCGGCAATCATCGAGAAAATCCCAGAACAATTGAAGTTGGGCCTCGCGCAAAGCATCGAGCAGGGTGCGCCGGTTCCGCTCAATAAAGTCGACGTGATTCACGACGCCTATGACGAAGCGTACGCGCCGACGCGCGTGCGGTCGATGCTCGAAGCGAAGCTCGAAGGGCAGCTTTCGGCCGATGAACTGGGTCGAATCGCCGAGTTTCTCGATTCCGATCTTGGACAACGCCTGACTGAGGCGGAGACGGCGGTGGCGGGTGCGGACACGGCGAAGCATATCGAGTCGCACGCGCGCGAACTGATGGCCGACCTGGGCAAGAACGCCCATCGCCTGGCACTCTTCAAGGGCCTCGACACGGCAACAGGTGGAACCGAACTGGGCACGTCCATCGCGATTGGCGGCATTCTCGCGCAGAACTACGCGCTGCTCGCGCAGACGCCCCCCGCGCCCGGGAAACCGAGCTTCGAGGAAGTGCGCGCCGAGATCGAAAAACACCGCTTCCAGATCACCGCGCAGATCGCCGAAATGTCGCTCACAGGTGCGGCCTACACCTACCGCGAATTCTCCGACCAAGACATCGAGGCGTATCTGGCCTTTGCCAATTCGCCGGCGGGTCAGGCGTATTTCCGAAAGATCGGCAAGGTCTTCGCCGAAGTCATGGTCGCCTGCGCGGGGGATGTCGGCGGTTTGTTGGCGGAGGACAAGAATCAAAAGCTGTGACGGCGCCGACCGGGTTGAGACAGGTCAATTCAAGCCCCCGTTGCAGGTGCAAACTGATGTCTGGAAAAAGGACGGAGGCGGCCATGCGGTCGGCATTGTCGAGCCAGCGAAGCGCCCACGCTGACGACCCGGTGCGGGGCGTCGCAGCGTGGCAGTCGGCGCGCCAGGCCCTTGCGGGGCCGCGGGGGCATCTCAATCTTGGCGCGGCGGTCGATCGCTTTGTTCCCGGCTCGGCCCCCGACCAGGTCGCGTTGCGGGTGCGCTATGCGGACGGCGCATTCGCCGATATCACCTACGCGCAATTGGCCGATCGTACCGATCGCATCGCGCGGGTTCTGCGCCAACTCGGCGTGGAAAAAGGGGATCGGGTCTTTCTGTTGCTCGAGCGAGTGCCGGAATTTCACCTTTCGACGCTCGGCGCACTCAAGGCCGGCGCGGTTGCGGCGCCGCTGTTCGCCGCCTTTGGGCCTACGCCGATTGCCACCCGCATCCGTGTGGGGCGCGGCGGCGTGCTCGTCACCACTGCAAGGCTCTACGAACGCAAGATTGCCCCAATGCGCGATCAGCTGCCCGAGCTGCGCGCCGTGCTGCTGGTGCCTGACCGCGCCAATGATGCTGAAGCGCGCGGGCTCGCACGAACGCTCGACCTGGAGGCGTTGATGGCCGAGGCCGATCACGGTCCGGCGGCGGTGGACACGGAGGAAGGCGACGCGGCGTGGTTGCATTTCACCAGCGGCACCACGGGGACGCCGAAGGCTGTGGTGCATACCCACGCGGCCGGCATCGGTGTGTATGCCTCGGCACGCGAGGCACTGGATCTGCAGTTCCGCGACCGCTACTGGTGCACCGCCGACCCGGGCTGGGTCACGGGGACGGCATACGGTGTCATGGCGCCGCTGATGCATGCTGCAACGAGCGTGATTGAAACGGGCGATTTCGAGCCCCGGCGCTGGCTCGATACGCTCGCGCGCTCAGAAATCAATGTGTGGTACACCACCCCCACGGCGCTGCGCATGCTCATGCGTGCGCGCTCCCATGAAGCGCCGGCGTTGTGCCTGCCGTCGCTGCGCGTGGTCGCCAGCGTCGGCGAGCCCCTCAACCGGGAGGCGGTCGAATGGGGCCGGCAGGTGCTTGGCCGAACCGTGCGCGATACCTGGTGGCAGACTGAGACCGGGGCGATCATGATTGCGTGCACGCCGGCCCATGCGTCGCCGCCGGGCGCCATGGGGCGGCCTTTGGCGGGCGTTCGCGCGCACGTGGTCGAGCGAAATGTTGAAGGCGGGGTGCAAACGCTCGACGCCCGAGGCGAGGCACAGGGCGAGCTGGCGTTCGAGACCGGCTGGCCCGCGATGTTCCGCGACTACCTGGGCGCGCCGGCGCGCTACAAGGCGTGCTTCCACGACGGGCTTTACCTGACCGGCGATCTGGTCAAGCGCGACGCAAACGGCGATTTCTGGTTCGTTGGTCGTCGCGACGACATGATCAAGTCGTCCGGCCATCTGATCGGCGCCTTCGAGGTGGAGCGCGTGCTCATGGGCCATCCGGCGGTGGCCGAAGCGGCCGCCATCGGCGTGCCAGACGCCACGTCCGGCGAGCGCGTAAAGGCGGTGGTGACGCTGCGGCCCGAGGCGACGGCGTCAGCGGCGCTTGCCACCGAACTGCGCGCCCACGCCCGGGCGCAGCTCGGCGCGGCCATCGCGCCAAAAGAGATTTCGTTTGCCCCGCATTTGCCCCATACGCGAAGCGGCAAGATCATGCGGCGACTGGTCAGGGCGCGCGCGCTGGGCCTGCCAGTCGGCGATCTGTCGATGGTGGAAGAGGAGGCCGATGATGACTCGCAATGACATCCGGGCAGGTATTCTTGCGCTGCTGGCGCGCATCGCGCCCGAGGCGAATGTGGCTGCGCTCGCGGGTGACCTGCCCATCCGGCGTCAGATCGATCTGGACTCGATGGATTCGCTCAACGTGCTGGCCGGCCTCACCGAGCGCTTCGGCATCGCGGTGGACGAGGCCGATTACGGCCGCCTGCAGACGATCGATGACATGATCGACTATGTCGCTGAGCGCCGTGCGGGCGAAAAGGAAGCGCGCTGAAATGGCCGAGTACCCCGCTGACCTCGAGCGCACGCGCACGCTATTCGACGGGCGCCAGGTTCGCATCCGGCCGGCGCGCGCCACCGACGCGCACATGGCGCAGGACTTCGTCCGTCATTTGTCGCCCGACTCACGCTACGCGCGATTCATGGCAACGCTCAAGGAGCTGTCGCCGGGCAAGCTCAAGTACCTCACCGACGTCGATTACGAGCATCACCTGGCGCTGGTGGCAACGGTGGACGAAGGCGGCGAAGAGCGCGAGGTCGGTTCCGCCCGCTATGTGCTCGATCCAAGTGGCAAGGGATGCGAGTTCGCGGTCATGATCGATGACGCCTGGCAGGGCAGTGGCGTCGCCGGGATGCTGATGTTCGCCATCATGGACGTGGCGCGCGCTCGCGGCCTGGAAAGCATGGAAGGGCTGGTGCTCGCCACGAATCGTAAAATGCTCAAGTTCGCGCGTCAGTTGGGCTTCGAGCAGGAGCGTGTGCCGGACGATCCGGGTACCGTGCGCGTGTTCCGCAAGCTCTGAC
>CBDULG010000308.1:0-3884 GCA_965367985.1 uncultured Rhodocyclaceae bacterium | reverse complement strand
CAAGCATTCGCAGGCGCAACTCGACCACCTCGCCCACCACGATGCGCTCACCGACCTGCCCAACCGCCTGCTGCTCAACGAACGGCTCGAACAGGCGATCCGCCACGCAGAACGCCACGCAACACAACTCGCGCTGCTGTTCCTCGATCTCGACCATTTCAAGCACATCAACGACAGTCTCGGCCATCCGGTGGGCGACCAGTTGCTGCGCACCGTGGCGGCGCGCCTGCGCGAGACGGTGCGCAGTGATGACACCGTGGCGCGCATCGGCGGCGACGAATTCGTGCTGCTGCTCGAAGATGTCGGCCGCCCGGAGAACGCCGCGGTGGCCGCCGAGAAGCTCATGGCGATCTTCGACGACACCTTCCGGCTCGAGGCACACGCCATCCGCGTGACCGCCAGCCTCGGCATCAGCGTCTATCCGCGCGACGGCGCGCGGCCCGATGAATTGCTGCGCAATGCCGACGCGGCGATGTACCGCGCCAAGCGCGAGGGACGCAGCACCTATCACTTCTACACTGAAGAGCTGACCCGCAATGCCTTCGAGCGCGTGCTGCTCGAAAACAGCCTGACCCAGGCGCTCGAACGTGATGAACTGCGCCTGTGCTACCAGCCGCAGCGTGAGCTCCAGTCCGGCCGCGTGGTCGGTGTCGAAGCGCTGATTCGCTGGCAGCATCCGCAACTCGGCGTGGTGTCGCCGGCGCGCTTCATCCCGATCGCCGAAGATGCCGGCTTGATCCATTCGATCGGCGAGTGGGTGTTGCGCACCGCCTGCGCGCAAGGGCGTGCGTGGCTCGATCAGGGCATCGACATTGGGCGTGTCGCGGTCAACGTAGCCGGCCCGCAGATCCAGCGCGGCGGTCTCACCGCGACGGTGCGGCGTGTACTCGAGGAGAGCGGTTTTCCCGCCGACCGGCTGGAACTCGAGGTGACCGAGGGATTCATCATGGGGCAGGCCGATGAGGCGGTGGCCGAGCTCGCCGCCTTGCGTGATCTCGGCGTGTCGCTCGCCATCGATGACTTCGGCACCGGTTATTCATCGCTCAGCTACCTGAAAAGACTGCCGGTGCATACGCTGAAAATCGACCAGTCCTTCGTGCGCGATATTCCCGACGACGCCAACGATGTGGCGATCGCCGAAGCAATCATTGCGCTCGCCCGCAGCCTGCAGATGACGGTGGTTGCCGAGGGTGTCGAGACGCGCGAGCAGTCCGACTTCCTGCATGCAGCCGGCTGCGACGTCGCGCAGGGCTATCTCTACAGCGCGCCGATTCCGGCCGCCGAAGTGGCCGCCTTTCTGGCGAAACCCTGAGCGTTCAGGCCTGGCGGCTCAGCCAGCGCGTCGGTGTCACGCCGAGGTGGACGCGAAAGGCGCGTGCCAGCGCGGTGGCGCTGCCATAGCCGACATCATTGGCGACCACCGCCACCGGCGCGCCGCGCTTGAGCCGTGTACACGCCACGTTCACTCGCCATTGCGCCAGGTAGTGCCCCGGCGTGACGCCGATCACCTCGTGAAAGTGTGCGGCGAAACGCGCCCGTGACATGCCCGCGGCGCGGGCCAGCGACTCGAGCGTCCACGCGCGCTGCGGGTCGTCATGCATCGCGGCGATGGCGCGCGCCAGGCGCGGTTCGGCGAGTCCGGCGAGCAGGCCGGTGTCGGCCAGTTGCTCATCCATGAGATAGCGCAGCAACTGGATCAGCAGCAGCTCGCATAGCCGGTCGATCGCCGCCTGCCGTCCGCACAGGTCGCTCTGCGCCTCGGTGAAAAGCAGCTCCAGAGTGCTTGCCACGCCAGGCAGATCAGCCAGGGCGACACACAACACCGGGGGCAATGCGACGACCAGCGGATTGCCGGCGGTGCTGCCCAGATCGACCGCGGCGCACACCAGATCGGCGCTAGCGTCGTCGTCAGTGATAAACATATGCTCGGCCGCGCGCGGGTAGAACAGCAGGCTGGGCACCTCGATGTGCATCGCGTCGTGGGTCGCCGCGTGCACGGTCAGCGGGCCGCGGCGGATGAGGTGCAGGTAGCCGTGCGCTTCGGCATAGCTTTGCCGGCCGCACAGCACACCGGTGTGAAAGACACGCGCCGACAGCGTGTAGTGATTGAGCAGACCGGCCAGACGATCTGTCATGTGAGACTCCTGATCGAATAATCGCGACGATATGTTGCCATGAGTATCGCGCAATCGACGATGCTGTGTCACGTGCCCTCAGGCACCGCGGGGTGACACGGCGCGCCAGACCGGCTTGCCGCCATCCTTCATCTTTCAACCGACGGGAGACACACGATGAAAACCAGGATGCTTTGTGCGCTGCTCGGGGCAGCGCTGGCGGGGCCGCTGTGGGCGGCGGATTTTTCAGCCTATGTGGATGACGAGGGGCAGATCAGCCGCCCCGAAGATGTGCGCACCCGCTTCGTACATCTGGGCTCGTGGGCGGTCAATGACGCCGACTCGGCGGCACGCGGTTTTCATGATGTGTACACCGAACCGGAAACGGTCGAACACTATCGCAAGACCGGGCAGTTTCCCGATGGCGCCACGCTCGTCAAGGAGATCCGTCAGCTCGAACAAAGCGACATGACCACCGGCAAGGGTGTCATGTACGGCTCGGCGCCGGCGGTGTGGTTCGTCATGGTGAAAGACGCCACCGGCCGTTTCGCCGACAACCCGCTGTGGGGCGATGGCTGGGGCTGGGCGCTGTTCAAGGCCGACGATCCCGGAAAGAACGTGGCCACCAGTTACGAAGCCGACTGCATGTCCTGCCACGTGCCTGCCGCCGACACCGACCGTGTGTTTATCCAGGGTTATCCGACACTCGGCGCGAAGTAGCCCGGCGAACAACGATCCGCGGCGGCGCGTCGCAGTCGCGGATCGTGCCGGACGGATGTGCGCATATCAGCCTCGAGCGCACGGCGACGCGCTGCGCTGCGCTTCAGCGCGTCGCCGTGCTTTCGCGTAGTGGCCAAACGCGCATTCCAACAACGCAAACAAGTGTCACGATGTGATCCTCATGAAGCCCGGATTCGACGCGCGGGCGCGGCGATGCTTGCGGCGACTACCCGAGATCACTCGAGGCGATGGCCGCTTGCGCGGCGGGTACCGTGCAACCACCCTTAGCGATACACCAGCACCGGAACCTTCGAGTGGGTCAGCACCTTGTGTGTTTCCGAACCGAGCAGCAAGGCGCTGACGCCGCGCCGGCCGTGCGAGGCCATGAAAATGAGATCGCAGCCGGTTTTCTTGGCCGTATCGATGATGCCCTCGAAGACGGCATTTGTCGGCACCGCAACCGAATCGGCCGCGACGCCGGCCGCCGTCGCGGTGGCTTCGCATTTCTTGAGAATTTCCTGCGCTCGCGCCGCTGCCTGCTTGCGCAGGTTTTCCGGGGCCTGGCGATTGACCAAGACCGTTTCGCCATAGGAATCGAATCGATAATCCGGTTGGGCGTAGAAGAATGTCACCCGCGCGCCCGTTTTCTTCGCGTATTCGACGGCTTTGGCGACCGTCTCTTCGGACAGCGCCGAGCCGTCGGTGGGAACCAGAATGTGTGTAAACATGGTGTGCGCTCCGAAGTGTTGCGGGTTCGATAGAACGGGTCGTAGTCATGTTCCGCTGTTTGGCGCCCCGAGCATTGACACAAGTCAGACAATTCCCCGGTGGCTTCGTGCCGCCTTACCGGTCGCGCCGCGCGGAAATTTCGGCGACGCGTATCCCGTAGCGACGACTCAGGCACAGGCGCGACGCAAATGGAAACCAAAACGGCGACAAAAGTCTCTTGGCGCCTGCGCAGGCTTGATCCAGCAAACGGCAGTTGACCGCGCGCCGCTCTGCTACAGTCCATCATCAAGCTTGAGGTGCACGCCGAGGTCAGCCCGCCAT
>CBDULG010000307.1:0-3901 GCA_965367985.1 uncultured Rhodocyclaceae bacterium | reverse complement strand
TTCGACATCTCTCTGAACGGAGCCACCAGTTAAACTGCAAGCAACGTTTTCATTCACGTGACAACGATGCAGGTTGCCGGTCGCGACGCCACACTCGGGGTAGCGCACAACGCCAGCCAGGACGAGATCAAGAAGACCTATTGGCGTCCGGCGCGCAAGTACCACCTCGATATCTGCAAAGAGCCGGATGCCGGCAAGCGCATGGCGGCGATCAACGCGGCCCGCGCTGAGGCGAGGAAACCCAAATGCAAGAGAACCACAGTGAACCCGCCTGGCAGACCATGCAGGCTCAATGGCGGGTAATGAGTTTTTACGAGCGCTTCGAGCAATTGATCGCCCTTGTATTGTCGGCCGTGATCGCCGTCATCATCGTCATATCGCTGTTTCAACTGATCCGCGTCGTATTCAACCTGCTGATCCTGGATGCCTTCAACCCGCTCGACCATTCGGTGTTCCAGAGGGTATTCGGCATGATCATGACGCTGCTGATCGCCATGGAGTTCAAGCATTCCATCATCAAGGTGGCTCTGCGCAAGGAGAGCATCATCCAGGTGAAAACGGTGCTCCTCATCGCGCTGTTGGCCCTGGCGCGCAAGTTCATCATCCTCGACCCGGACATCAGCCCGGCCAAGCTGGCCGCCCTGGCCGGCGCGGCCTTGGCGCTCGCGGTGACCTACTGGCTGCTGCGCGAACGCGACGACCGTCTGGCAATGCAGGCGGCCGCGCGCGAGACACCCTGAATGCACGGCATCGACGCCGCCGGCTGGCGCCGGCACCGGTTAGCCAACCGGCTGCAAACCGTTGTCCTGATTCTTGTGCTGCTGGGCATCTGCGCCTTTACCGGCAGCCTGCTTCTGGGCGAGAGCGGGATATGGCTCGCGCTCTTCGCCGGCTTGCTCGCGCTCCTCGTCACGCCGTCGACCACGGCAGCCCTGACCCTGCGCCTCTACGGCGCGCGGCCGATCGGCATCCACGAAGCGCCGTCGATTCACCACATGCTGCGCGAGCTGGCGCAGCGCGCGGAACTGCCCGCCGTGCCGGCGCCCCACTACATCGCCAGCCGCGTGGTCAACGCCTTTGCCACCGGTTCGCGACGGCACGCCGCGATCGCGCTCACCGACGGCCTCCTGCGCACGCTCACGCCGCGCGAGCTGGCCGGCGTGCTCGCTCATGAGGTGGCGCACATCGCGCACCACGATCTGCAGGTCATGGGATTGGCCGACTACATCAGTCGCCTGACCCACCTGCTGGCGATGACGGGACAGTTCCTGCTGCTCGTGATGCTGCCCTTCGTGCTGACGGGATCGGTCGAGATCAATCTGTGGGGGCTGGTGGCGCTGGCCCTCTCGCCCCAGCTGGCGCTGCTGGCGCAGCTCGGGCTTTCGCGCACGCGCGAATTCGACGCCGACCTGGCCGCCGCGCGGCTCACCGGTGACCCGGCGGGACTTGCCTCGGCGCTCGCCAAGATCGAACAGGTAAGCCGCGGCTGGCGCGCCTGGCTGCTGCCGGGCTGGGGCAACCCCGAGCCCTCCTGGCTGCGCACTCACCCGGCCACGCACGAGCGCATCGCCCGACTTCGCGAACTGGCGGCGCGCACGCCGGCCCTGCCCCACTGGCCTGTCAATGAGTTCACGCCCCGGCGGCCGGTGCGTGTGCCGCGCTGGCGCGCCGGCGGGTTGTGGCGCTGACCCCGACCCTCGAGGACATTCCATGCCTGACGCATCCTACCCCCCGCCGCCGGACCCCTTCTTGCGCCGCTGGATGATCATCACCGCCAGTATCGCCCTGCTGATGGTGCTCTGGCAGTTCCTGCCCGCCGTCGAAGCGTGGTTCGCGCCGCGCGAAGGCACGCCGCGCACGGTTACACCGCGCGGCGATCTGGCCGCCGACGAGAAGGCCACCATCGAGCTCTTCGAGAAGTCGCGCGATTCGGTACTCTACATCCGCACCGCGCAAACAGTGCGCGATGCGTGGACGCGCAATGTGTTCACCGTTCCGCGCGGAACCGGGTCGGGCTTCGTATGGGACGACGCCGGCCATCTGGTGACCAACTTCCATGTCATCGAAGGCGCCACCCAGGCCACGGTAAAGCTGGCCGACGGGCGCGATTACCGGGCCGCCCTGGTAGGCGCCTCGCCGGCCCACGACATCGCGGTGCTGAAGATCGGCGTCGGCTTCAAGCGCCCACCGCCGGTGCCCATCGGCGCCAGCCATGATCTCAAGGTGGGGCAAAAGGTATTCGCCATCGGCAACCCCTTCGGCCTCGACTGGACGCTGACCACGGGCGTGGTTTCCGCACTCGACCGCTCGCTGCCCAACGAACGCGGCGGACCACCCATCGAGCACCTGATTCAGACTGACGCCTCCATCAATCCCGGCAATTCGGGCGGCCCCCTGCTCGATTCCGCCGGTCGGCTGATCGGCATCAACACCGCCATCTATAGCCCCTCGGGGGCGAGCGCCGGCATCGGTTTCGCCGTGCCGGTCGATACGGTGATGCGCGTGGTGCCGCAACTCATCAAGACAGGCCGCTACATCCGGCCGGCGCTGGGCATCGAGGCCGATGAGACGCTTAACCGGCGCCTTGCCGCAGCCACGGGCATCGAGGGCGTGTATGTGCTGCGCGTCGCACCAGGTTCGGCGGCCGAAAGGGCGGGGCTCACCGGCGCACGGATGACGCCGAGGGGCGTCGAGCCGGGCGATGTAATCACTGCTGTCGAAGGCAAGCGCGTCGAATCGCTGCCCAAGCTGCTGGCGCGGCTGGATGACTACAAGGTGGGCGAAACCATCACACTGACCGTGCGCCGCGGCGAACAGGTGCGCGAGGTGGCGGTCACGCTGCAGCCCGGCGCGTAGTCGCCAGAATCGGCCTCGGCGCTGGGCCTGCAGCGTATGGGTAGAACTGCGCCGTGGCCCCGCGCACGGTGTCCTGCGCCGCCAGCGCCGGCTCGGCCTGGGTGGCGACCTTGGCCCTGCGGCGCCATCATCTTGCAGGGCCCGCACCAAGGCCCCCAGAAATCCACCAGCAAGGGCAGGCCGCTGCGCTCGAGCTGACACGCGAACCTGTCTGCCGCACGCTCCACAGGCGCCCCATTGAACAGCGGGGTGGGCACTCGGGTGCCACCGTCGGCAACGATCCTGAAAGGATGATAGACGGGGCCACCTTTCCGGCCACGCCGGCCAAACTGCTGTGCGTGGGTCGCCGCTCGGAACGATTGCTTCACTCCGATGACGTCAAGGGGTCGATAACACTCGATGACGCGTGACCGCTTGCCAAAAGCGAAATCTCCCAGACCGCCTTAAGGCAGTGAATTCGAAGACTCGTCCGTCGCGCCGCAACCCAAACGCGGCATTTGGCCTGCGACGCCGGGGAGGCCGGGTGATTGGGTGAAGCGGCCAATCAAGCGGCGCGCTTTATCGGTGCCTTACCCTTTGCGAGACTGCGCTGGATCAAGTGCAATGAACTTGCGCAATTCGCGGTAGCGCTCGTCGAAGTCCGCGCCGCTCAGCGGATCAGGCGCTTCCCCCATCGCTGCCGTTACGGCCGCCCAGTCATCGCTGGTAAAAAGAGCCCGTGCGCGCGGCATGACCTTGCCCTCCTCAGTCGACAAGTGATGTCGATAGTAAACAAGGTAGGTGGCGGCAGCCGCCTCCACAGCAGCGCGCTCGGTCATGGCATCATCGGCGACTTCACCAAGCCGCGCCAGAATCTCGTCGCCCGCCTGGGCAATGACGCGATGTTCCTGCAGCAGTCTATTCACCGGCATTCGCATATCGGGGTCCCGCTCGACCAAACGGTTAAAGGCGGCTTCCTCCCGCGGATGGTGAAAGCGGTCGCCATACTGTCGCAGGTAATCGACGATATCGGTCATCAGTTCGTAGTTCGGCCGTTCGCCCGCGT
>CBDULG010000306.1:0-3909 GCA_965367985.1 uncultured Rhodocyclaceae bacterium | reverse complement strand
GCCACCGCCTCCGGTTGGCGCGACAGAGGGCGGATTGGCCGTGCGTGTGCGCCGGCAAGCGCTTATCGCCGGCGGGCATTTCATTGGCCGGTAATTGGTGCACGACGGCTTCGCTTGTTGCACCCTATACGGGTAGATCCGCCGGCTACTGTAGCCCGGATGCAGGCCAGAGGGCGGAATCCGGGAGCACCCGCACGGCCGACAGAATCTCGGATTTCGCTTCGCTGAATCCGGGCTACGGAAATCGGCCCGGGGGCCGCTCAGGGCGCTGTGGGCGACACGAGCACACCGCGTTTGTAGAATTCGTCGAGCTGCGCGCGCCAGGGCGCCGTATCGATGCCCTGGCGGGCGAGCCAGTCGGGGTTGTAATACGTGTCGAGGTAGCGTTCGCCACCATCGCAAATCATCGACACCACGCTGCCGCCTTCACCCTGCGCCTGCATCTGTGCACACATTTGCAGCGCGGCGTAGACGTTGGTGCCGGTCGAGCCGCCGGTCTTGCGGCGCAGCAGCGATTCGAGAAAGTGGATGGTGGCGAGCGAGGCGGCGTCAGGCACCTTGATCATGTGGTCGATCACGCTCGGCACGAAGGACGGCTCGACGCGCGGCCGGCCGATGCCTTCGATGCGCGAGCCGCAGTCGAGCGTGAGCGTGCTGTCGCGCTGCTGCCAGGCGTCGTGGAACACCGAGTTTTCGGGGTCGGCGACGCACAATCGGGTATCGAAGCATTTGTAGCGCAGATAGCGGCCGATGGTCGCCGAGGTGCCGCCGGTACCCGCGCTCATCACGATCCAGCGCGGAATCGGCGCCGGCTCGGCCGACATCTGCTCGAAAATGGATTCGGCGATATTGTTGTTGCCGCGCCAGTCGGTCACCCGTTCGGCGTAGGTGAACTGGTCCATGTAGTGGCCGCCCAGCGAGGCCGCGAGCTGCGCTGCTTCGGCGTAGATATCGCGCGTCGTCACCAGATGGCACTTGCCGCCATAAAAGGTGATCTGCGCGATCTTCTGCGGCGAGGTGGCCTGGGGCATGACGGCAATGAAGGGCAGACCGAGCAGGCGCGCAAAATAGGCTTCCGACACCGCCGTGCTGCCCGACGAAGCCTCGATGATCGGTGTGCCTTCGCCAATCCAGCCGTTGCACAGCCCATAAAGAAACAGCGAGCGCGCCAGGCGGTGCTTGAGGCTACCCGTGGGGTGCGTCGATTCATCCTTGAGGTAGAGCGTCACGTCGGTGAGCGCGGGCAGCTCGACGGTGATCAGGTGCGTATCGGCCGAGCGTTGCACGTCCGCTTCAATGCGCCGGATTGCGGTGTTGGTCCATGAATCCATTGAGGCGTCCTCTAGCGGGGATGACGTTCTCTGCAGCGCATGCGGTGCGATCAGTCCAGCGCCGCCGCGGCGAGTACCTGTGCGGGGTCGCCGTGATCGTAGCGCGCGGCGATGTGGCGCACCCAGTCAGCGAACGTGCACACTTCGGCACGCATCGGCCCGGGCGCGGGAATGAGCCAGAAGCCGCGCCCCGCCATCGGTCGCCCGTCGTTGCCCAGCGCCACCAGACGACCTTCCTGCAACAGCGGCGCGATCATCTCGATCCGCCCGATCGCCAGCCCCTGCCCGGAGGCCGCGGCGTGGATGAGCTGGTCATAGTGGCTAAAGCGCAAGCGGCCCCGCGGTTGCACATCCTCGAGATTGAAGGCGGCCAGCCACGGCGTCCAGCTGAGCCAGGGAAACGACGCGTCGTCGAAGTCGAGCAGTACTTGATCGGGTAGCGTGGCGGCGTCAAGCGTGAACCCGGCGCCCAGCGAGGGGTGCGCCACCGGCAGCAGCGTTTCGCCGAACAGCCGCTCGCTGCCAGGCGGTGCATCACGATCGGCGCAGTGGCGCAGTGCGATGTCGATGTCCTCATGCGCCAGATCGACGAGGCGGTTGGACGAGGCGATGCGCACGTCGATCTCGGGATGTTCGAGCTGGAAATCCCGCAACTGCGGCACCAGCCACAGCGCCGAGATGCCGACGCTGGCGGTCACCGTCACCGTGGGTCGCGCCGGTTGCTGTAGCCGCGCCGCCAGCCGCGCGTAGTCGGCAAGCCACAACTCGGCGGCATCGGCAAGACGGCGGCCCGCGTCGGTGAGCGCCAGACTGCGCGTCGCGCGCACGAACAGCTTCACCCCCAGCGCATCCTCGAGCGTCTGCACCTGGCGGCTGATCGCCGACTGACTCAGGCACAACTCGTCTCCGGCCCGCGTGAAGGACAAATGGCGCGCGGCAGCGACGAAACCGCGCAGGGGATCCAGCGGGGGCAGGCGAAGCAATGGACTATTCATGCGATTTACGCATCCATGTAATGCAAAACAATCGTTTGCGGAGAGCCTAAACCGTGACGATACTTCAAGCAACCCCAGTCGCCATATCGACAGACCGGGTTACACGGAGGAACGACTCATGAATGCGTCGAAATCATGCAAAATGCTCACCATCGAACCACGCAAAACTCTCGCGCTGGATCGCATCAATGACAGCGAAATCCGCGTGGTGAGCGGCTGCGTATGGATTACGCAATATGGAAGCTCACGCGACATCGTGCTTTCGGCAGGCGAATCGACGGTGCTCGAAATGCCCACCGCCACCGTCATGACGTCCAGCGAAGGTGCCCACGTGTTGCTGGTACGCCGCGAGGCGCCGGCCCGCCGTCAAGCGTTATGGCGCGGCCTGCTCGGCCTGTTCGATCCGCGCTGGGGCGATGGTGTGCGGCAGGCGCTGCGCGGCCGCCTGCCGCCGGGCGGCGTGACCCACGGCTGAGTGGCCTCGCCAGCGGCATCA
Source organism: uncultured Rhodocyclaceae bacterium (assembly GCA_965367985.1). GTDB lineage: Bacteria > Pseudomonadota > Gammaproteobacteria > Burkholderiales > Rhodocyclaceae > Nitrogeniibacter. The sequence continues at coordinate 1,087 of CBDULG010000306.1, read as the reverse complement.
AGGCACGAAAAAAAAGGGCGCGGCATCACGCCGCGCCCTGATGCCATCGCCACGAACTCGATGACTCAGCGATGCACGTCACCCGCACGTTCGGGTTGATAGAGAATCTGTTCGATACGCACGGACATCATGCCGCCACCCGGGCGCGGCCACTCGATTTCATCGCCCTGGGCCAGACCCAGCAGGGCGCTGCCCACCGGCGCCAAAATGGAGATCGTTTCGCCGCTTTGATCGACATCCTTGGGATACACCAGGGTCAGCCGAAACGCCTCGTTCGACGAGGACACGCGAAACTCGACGGTCGAATTCATCGTGACGACATCGGACGGCACGTCCTTTACATCGACGATATCGGCGCGCTCCAGTTCTGCCTCGAGCGCGGCCTTGCCCGCAAACGCCTTTGACGGGAGCGATGCCAGCAGGCTTTCGAGCCGCTGCGCGTCGAGTTCGGAAATGATGATGTTCGGTTGCTGGCTCACGGCAGGCCTCATGAAAAATAAGCAAATACAAAGGAAATCGCCCCACCGCCAGCAACGCGCACGCGGCCGGAACGGTGGGGACAAATGGAGCTTAGCTGTTCGCAGTCTAACCAGAACGGGCGCGAAGGCAACTTCGCGTGGCGAGAGCCTGCTACGATGCGTGCGAGGCATGCGACCGGCGCCGGAACGTGGCTTTTCACGGGAATGCTGATTTTATGACTGCACCGCATCACATGGAATTCTGGTTCGAGTTTGCCAGCTCGTACTCCTACCTCGCGGTGATGCGCGCCAAGGCGGCCGCAGACAAAGCTGGCATCACGCTGCGCTGGCGCCCCTTCCTGCTCGGTCCGGTGTTTCTGAGCCTGGGCTGGAACGATTCGCCGTTCAACATCTACCCACCCAAGGGTCGCTACATGTGGCGCGACATGGCGCGGCTGGCCGACAAATACGGCATTCCATTCAAGATGCCAAGCCAGTTCCCGCGTAACGGCCTGTTGGCCTGCCGCGTCGCCCACCTGGGTCAGGACGAAGAATGGGTGGGACCGTTTTCGCCAGCGGCGATGGCGGCGAATTTTGCCGAAGATCGCGACATCGGCGATCGCGCGGTG
>CBDULG010000305.1:0-3923 GCA_965367985.1 uncultured Rhodocyclaceae bacterium | reverse complement strand
CGCGGCCAGCGCCGCGCTGCCATGCAGGTTGAGGAAGGCGCCGACGCAGATGTTCACCAGCGCCTGATCGTTGGCGCCGCCGGCTTCGCGCAGCAGCGCCAACGCCAGATTCGCTTCGAGCGTATTTTGCGCGGCTTGCAGCATGGTCACGCCGTGCAGGCTCGACACTTGGGTGCGCGGGTCCATTTGCGAGGCGCCCGAGATGTCCTTCATGTTCTGGCGCGCGAACATGGTACCCACCTGTTCCGACAGGGCAGCGACCTGTTCGCGGTAGGGCGTGATCGCTTCGACCACCGGCAGGTCGAGCGCGGCCGGCAGGTCGATGCCCATAGTGCCGCCGAACCAGGGCTTGAGGTCCATCGAGCCTTCCGCATCGAAGTCCGGCAGGGTCGCATTGGCGCGCATGACGGCGGTCAGTGCGGCGGGGATGTGGGCGATATTGATGACCACTGCGCCCTTGGGCGAGACCACGGGATTTTCGGGCGTGTAGATGCTGTCCACGCCGAACTTTTCCATGAACCAGCGTTCCTTGGCGGCAGCGTCGTCGTTGCCGCCGGCCATCGCGCCGGCGTGACCGACCGCGCGCGTCAGCTTGGCCTTCCAGCGTCCGACCACACAGGCGACCACCGGCTTGTTGAAGTCGGCATCGCGCTCGTAGTAGCCGCCCGGTTCGCAGTACAACACGGCGGCCTTGCTGCGCGCGTCGTTGGCGAGCGCGAAGGCGAACTCGGGTGCCGCGTAGTGGATGTAGACGTCCTTGCCGCTCGACACCAGGGTCGTCGTGCCCCAGCCGGCCATGCGCAGGTATTGCGCAATGGTGGTGGTGAAGCCGCCCGAGTTGGAGAGGATCGCGATCGAGCCGCGCTTGAGCGTATCGGACGGCCTGTCACCGCCCAGCGCGCCGCCGATACGCACCTGATTCCATGAATCGGCGACCCCCAGGCTGTTGGCACCGAAGATGTCGATGCCGGCCTGCTGTCCCATGGCGCGGATCTCGCGGGCGTCGTGCACCGCGATTTTTTCGGTGATGATGAAAATCTTCTTGAGTTCCGGATTCACGCGGATGAGTTCGGCCACACCGTCGCGCGCCGCTGTCGGCGGCAAGTACACCACCCCGCAGTTGAAGCGGTGGCCTGCGTCGAGGCCTTCGCGCACGCTGTTGTAGACCGGGATCGGGCCGCTCGGCGTCTCGAGCTTGCGGCCGCTCTTGCCCGGCGCGGTGCCGAACACCACGTTGCCGCCCGACCACACATGGCTGACCGGGGTGACCTCGGAGGATTCGCCACCGAGGATGTTGAGTACGCACACCCGGTCCTGCCGGGTGGCGATCTGCGACAGGGAACTGATCCCCACGTAATACGGAAAATCGCCTACGCCTTGCTGTTGCATGTCTGTCTCCTTGATTGTGTCCGATGTCGTTGGGCGGGCATCAGGCCGCCGCGGCCTGCGATGTCAATCCCAGCCTTGCCGCGATCTGTTCGCGCCCGCCGGACTTCATCCATTCATTGACTTCGCGCGCGTAATCGACCACTTCGCTCATCGCCGAATCGAAGCCGAAGAAGCGGTAAGGCACACCGAGCGCTTCGCAGGTGTCGCGAAACACACCCATGCCGCGCACCAGATTCGGGCCACCGCGTCCGATCACCACGAACAGCGGACTCGGCCCGTGCTTGGCGAAATGCTCGCGCAGCGCGTCGGCCATTGCGCGGAAGGTCTCGAAGATGTCGGTGTTGTTCGACTTGCCGCCGATGATGAAGAGCACGTTGGACTGAGCCAGCCAATGCTTGAAGCAGATGGCGGCCACCGACTTCATCTTTTCGTAGGGCGGGTTGCCGCCGAAGTCGGAGGAGATGATGGCGTCGTCGCCGAGCATCTCGGTGACCAGCGAGTTGGCGCCGCCACCGAAGGTCGGCGCAAGGATGGTGCCCTTGTCGTTGATCACATAGACGTCGCTCTGCCCCTGGTGGGTACGCAACTGGTTGATCTCCTGCTCGAAGTCCGAATAGTCGGCGGCGAACAGCTCGGCGGGCAGGTTGAGACGGTGCCAGCGCGCGTCGTCGCGGTCGAAGCCGCACTTGAAGTCGCAGGCCACCGGCGTCACGCGTCCACGACGGTCCTTGTGCATGCGGATCGGGTTGAGCTCGAGGGTCGTCATGCCGAAGTCGTGAAACAGCTCCCACAGCTTGGGCAATTGCTGCACCAGCGGCGAGATGATCTCGGGCGGCGCGCCGATGTCGGCCAGCGCATTCGCCACCACGAAGGCCTTCATGCCGGTAAGCGCGTCGAAGGGCACGCGGGCGACGAGCGACTCGTCCAGCTCTTCGATGTCCATGCCGCCGCAATGGGTGATGGTCAGCGTCGGGGCGCGAAACTCGGTCGATACCGAGAGCGAAAAATAGATCTCGTGCTCGGCGGGCACGGCGCCTTCAAAGGTCACGCCGTTCGCCTTGGCATACTGGTTACCGTGGCGATGCTCGGCAAAATAGAGACGTTCCTTTTCGGCCAGCGCGCTCTTCAGATCCTTCGCGCGACCGAGCAGGCCGGCCTTGCCTTTCTTGCCGACGCCGCCCTTGAATACCGGCTTGACGAAGACCGAGCCGTGGCGCTCGATCATCGCCTTGATAGCCTCCTCACCTGCATCCGGTCCGAGCACTTCGGCGCTCGGAAATCCAACGAACTCCAGCAGCTTGCTGCCGTAAAGCATCCCTGTGATCTGCATTGCTGTCTCCTGACGGTATGAGTCAATTTGTGCAGGCAGGTTATGGGGACGCACTTTCAGTTTGCTTTCGGACGGCGACCGCGAAGCGGGTTTTTTTGCGCTCACGGTGAGGTGCAACGAGAAAGCCCCGACCAGAAATTCCCCGGTCGGGGCCGGATGCAATCCGCCCTTCAAGAGCGCACTTCAGGAAAGTTGGGGGATACATTAATACGGAGATGTCGCGCTGGGCCCGACGGCTTGAGCGGCGGCGGCTATGCCGCGTCGCACGCCGGCGAGACGGGCGGAGTGGCTTCATGCCGCCCGTCACTCCACCCGGAATGGGCACTCCGGGCGTCAGGCGCGTGAAGTTGAGGCCGGGGTGGAACGTCGCAACCTACGTCCCGACCTTTGTTCTCCATCGTGTCCGAGCGGGCAAAGCGACATCAGCGACGGCATCGTAGCGGCGTGCTTCCTCGCTTATCGTGGCAGGTGGGCAGTTTCGGCCACAGGGACCTTTCGCGCCCTCGACCTCGCTTCGCAGCATGTTGCGAAGAGTGCCAAAGGGTAAACGCACACCGCCCGGCGAACCGGGCGGGTGTGTTTTCGGCCGAGAAGTGGCGCCTACTATTAAAAGCCGATCTCAGCCGCCTGCTTGGCGCGGGCGCCGATGATGGTCTGCCGCACAGCTGTTGTTGGTGTTGACGCGGGCGCTGCCGATCAACGGGCCGTCGATGAAGCCGATTTCCACTGTCTGCTCGGCGCGCCGAGCTTGTTCATTTTTCTCGCCACGACACGAATGCAGGCGCGTGCATTCCTTGCGTCCGTGCGTTCGACGGTTCTGGCCTGATCTTGGATGTCTCTGCGGGGCAGGTATTCAAAGCACTGCGCCGGATACGTGGCCCATGGCAGTGCAAATTTGGAAAGGCGCGTGAGCCGCGGTTTTCGGATTGTTCCCCGGTTTTCAGCGATGGCCCGGCGGAATAAAATCGGGCACCTGTTTCTTGGCATGCTTCGCTTCGCGCTTCTCCTTCAGCGTCATCAGCGGCTGTTTCTTCTCTTCCTTGTTGCTTTGTCTCTTCTTGCTCATGGTATTGCTCCTCGTATGCGCCAAAAGACGCGGGCGCAATTCCAGTATAGGCCGATGAGCACGCAAAGGCCGATTGCGAAAACATTTAATGCGCGGGTTGGATGGGCACGCTTCGTTCACAAAAAAAAGCTACTGCGG
>CBDULG010000304.1:0-3926 GCA_965367985.1 uncultured Rhodocyclaceae bacterium | reverse complement strand
CCATGCACATGACATAGGAACTGGCTTTCAGCCGTGTTTCCTGGCCCGCGGCGTCAGCACACCGGACACCCTCGATGAGAGACCCCAAGTGGTCAATGCCGGTGACCGTGGTGTTGAAAAGGAAACGCACGCCCTCGTTTTTCAGCCGCGCCGCAAGTGCGACGACAAAAGCATGGGCGTCGCCCGATTCATCATCGGCGGCGAAGATGCCAGCCACGGGTGCGCGCGTCGCCTGCGCCAGCGCCGGCTCGATCGCCACGCATCGCGACGCGTCACAGGCTTCCGCAACGATGCCGTAACGCGCCAGCTCGTCCACCCGGTCGGCAATGCCGCGTGCATTCCTGTGATCGAAGAACAGATGCAGGATGCCGCGCTCCGAGTGCGGGTAGTCCAGGCCGATCGCGCTGCGCAGCGTGCGCAACTCGTCGCGGCTGTAACGTGCCAGCGCGGCAATAGCGGCGGCGTTGCGCCGCGTTCGCCAGGGCAGGCATTCGCGCAAAAAACCCAACGCCCAGCGCCACTGATTCCAGTTGGCATGTGGCCGAAAGCTCAGTGGGGCGGCGTCGTTGCCCAGCCAGCGCAAAATGGTGAGCGGCGCCGCGGGATTTGCCCACGGTTCAGGATGGCTGACCGAGATCTGGCCGCCGTTGGCAAAACTCGTTTCCATGGCGGGTGCCGGCTGCCGGTCGACCACTGTCACGTCGAAGCCGGCTTGCTTGAGATACCACGCGGAGGTTACGCCCGCGAGGCCGGCGCCGAGGACCAGAACATGCATGTCAGTGTGCGCCGCGCGCGCGACGCGCGGTGCCGATTCGCTTGAAGGCAAAGCGGCGATGATACCGCCAACGTGCGCAGGTCGCCGGAAAACGGGATAATCCGGCCTGACCGATCATCCCGGAGTTCTTCCATGACACGAGTCTCGCTCACCCAGTTCCTCATCGAGCAGCAACGCGCCGGCCACATGACAGCCGATCTGCGCCTGCTGATCGAGGTCGTTGCGCGTGCCGTCAAGGCGATCAGCGTTAACGTTTCCAAGGGCGCACTGGCCGATCTGCTGGGCGAAGCCGGTTCGGACAATATCCAGGGCGAGGCGCAGAAGAAGCTCGACGTGATCGCCAACGATATCCTCATACAGGCCAACGAGTGGGGCGGGCACCTGGCGGCAATGGCGTCGGAGGAAGTCGAAGAAGTGCGGCCGATCCCACGCGACTATCCCAAAGGCGGCTATCTGTTGTTGTTCGACCCGCTCGACGGATCGTCGAATATCGATGTCAACGTATCGGTCGGCACCATTTTTTCCGTGCTACGTTGTCCGGGCGGGCATACAGAGCCAAACGAAGCGGATTTCCTGCAGCCGGGGCGTGACCAAGTGGCCGCCGGGTACTCGGTGTACGGTCCATCAACGCAACTGGTCATTACCGTGGGGGATGGCGTGCACGGCTTTACGCTGGATCGCGAAATGGGCAGCTTCGTCTATACCCACCCGCGCATGACGGTGCCTGCTGACGCCCAGGAGTACGCCATCAATTCGTCCAACGCGCGTTTCTGGGAGGAACCTGTCAAGCGTTATGTGGGCGAGATGCAGGAAGGCAGGAAGGGGCCGCGCGGCAAGGATTTCAACATGCGTTGGGTTGCCTCGATGGTGGCCGACGTGCACCGCATTCTCACGCGTGGTGGCGTCTTCATGTATCCAATCGACGAGAAATGCCGTGACCAGGGCGGCAAGCTGCGCCTCATGTACGAGGCAAACCCGATGGCGATGATCATCGAACAGGCCGGCGGTGCAGCCACCACCGGCCACCAGCGCATTCTCGACATCGTGCCGGAACGGCTGCACCAGCGGGTGCCGGTATTCCTCGGCTCGAAGAACGAGATCGAGCGCATTGCCGCCTATCACGCCGAGGATTGAATTCGCCGCGCAGGCATAGCGAACGAATCAACGCACGAATCCACCGCGAAGCCACTCCTGTGGGGGCATGCGAACGGGTTCACACGGCAAATCCATAGTTCGGCGCGGGGCTTTCCTCGTACAATGTTCCGCATGCCAATCAACGCCTTACTCATCGCTGCGCTGTGCCTCGCCAGTCTGTTGCTCCCGCTCTCGGCACATGCCGCGTCGCCGATTGCGCTCGACGTGCCCAAAGACCTGCGCCCCTTGCTCGAAGAGCATCTGACGACCCTGCGCGACGACGCGCTGCCCGAGTCGCCGGATGAAAACGATCGACGCGCACTGGTACGCCGCACCCGCAATGAAGTCACCGCGCTGCTTGCCACGGAGGGCTATTTCACGCCCACCGTCACGCGCGAAGGCACCGACCAGGCACCGATGAAAATTCGTGTCGATCCCGGCCCGCGGGCGCGCATCGGCAAGGTCGATCTCCGATTTTCAGGCGCGATCGCGACCCCCGCCTACGCCGCCCGACGCGCGGAAATCAAATCGCAGTGGCCGTTGAACAAGGGCGCCGCCTTTCGCCAGGCCGATTGGGATGGTGCCAAGGGTTTTCTTCTCGATGCAGTGGCGGCGCGCGACTTTGCAGGCGCGCGTTTTGTCGATACGCGCGCTGCGGTCGATCCGGAGAAGGCAACTGTCGCGCTTCAGGTAGAAGTCGATTCCGGCCCCGCATACACGCTCGGTGCGCTGCAGATCGATGGCCTCGAAGATTATGATCCGGCGTTAATACGCCGTTACAACTTCATCGAGCCGGGCGAGCCCTATGATCAGGATCGCCTGCTCGAATTTCAGCGGGTGCTGCAGGCAACACCGTACTTCTCTTCGGTCGTGGTCGAAATGGCGGACCAGACCGATTCGACGGAAAACGTGCCGATTCTCGTCAGCGTGGCCGAGGCGCGGCCCAAGCGCGTCGAATTGGGCGCCGGCTTCAGCAGCAACAACGGCTATCGTGTCGAGGCCGCCTACCGTCACGCCAACTGGCTCGACCGCGGTTGGCAACTGGTCACCGGGTTGCGCCTCGAACAACGCCACCAGCTGCTCTACGCCGACGTCTTCCTGCCGCCCGCCCGCGCCGGCTATCAGGACAGTTTCGGTGCGCAGATCGAACGCAGCGACACCCAGGGATTGCGCACCACGACGTCGGCCATCGGTGTGGGGCGCCGTCACGTGCGGGGTGACATTGAAACCAATCTGGCGATCAAGCTTCAGCGCGAGCTTTTCGTCCCCGACGGCGCGGAGAAAAGCACCAACCAAGCCCTCACCGCCAACTATATGTGGACGCGCCGCAAGGTCGACGACCTGTTCAATCCGCGCCGCGGCACGATTCTCTCCGGCCAGATCGGTGGCGGTTCCCGCGTGCTGCTGTCGGATCAGAACTTTCTGCGGCTGTCAGCGCGTGCGGTGCGCTATCAGCCCGTGGCCGAGCGCGATGTGGTGATTGTGCGCGGCGAAGTGGGCGCGACGCTGGCCGAGAGCCGCGACGGCATTCCTCAGGATTTCCTCTTCCGCACCGGCGGCGCGCAAACCGTGCGCGGCTATGCCTACAACAGCTTGGGCGTGCAAGAGGGCGACGCGACCGTGGGCGGCCGCTATATGGCCGTGGTCAGTGCCGAATATGTGCACTGGCTCGAAGAAAGCAACTGGGGTGTCGCCGCGTTTGTCGATGCCGGCGATGCGGCCGACGAACAAAGCGATCTGAAGCTGAAGACCGGCTACGGTCTCGGCGCGCGCTGGCGCAGCCCGGCGGGGCCGATTGCGATCGACGTGGCCCACGGCGAAGCCGAAAGCCGCACCCGGCTGCATTTTTCGGTGGCGATCGCCTTTTAAGCGGGAGTACGTGCGCCCAATGGTCAGGGCGGCTGTCGCCGTCACCCCGACGCTACGTGCGACGCGGCGGGTTCCAGCGCGCCATTTCACACCTTGAAACCGCGCGGCCCGAGAAGCTCAGCGGCACAGACTGCGGTCTTGATGCCCT
>CBDULG010000303.1:0-3943 GCA_965367985.1 uncultured Rhodocyclaceae bacterium | reverse complement strand
AGACGCTCTACGACGTGCTGTTCGCCAATGGGCAGGTCAACAAGTTCCCGCTATCGGACATCGCCAAGGCCAACGACCATGCGTGGACCAGCTATGCCAACGATGAATCGCAGGAACTCGGCTATTACCTGCAGAAGGGGCTGTTCGAAGAGTACGCCGAGTTCGGCCGCGGCCATGGGCATGATCTGGCCGAGTTCGACGCGTACCACAAGGCGCGCGGCCTGCGCTGGCCGGTGGTCGACGGCAAGGAAACGCTATGGCGCTTCCGCGAGGGCTACGATCCGTATGTCGACACGGGCTCCGACATCCAGTTCTATGGCCACAAGGACAAACGCGCGGTGATCTTCGCCCTGCCCTACGAGGCGCCGCCCGAAGTGCCGGATGCGGAATACGACATGTGGCTGTGCACCGGCCGCGTGCTGGAGCACTGGCATACCGGTTCGATGACGCGCCGCGTACCCGAGTTGCACCGTTCCGTGCCCGAGGCGCAAGTCTTCATGCACCCCGACGATGCGGCCCGTCGCGGCCTGCAGCGCGGCGTCAGCGTCAAGGTTGTGTCGCGCCGCGGCGAGATTGTCGCGCGACTCGAAACCCGTGGCCGCAACAAGCCGCCGGTCGGCCTGATCTTCGTGCCCTTCTTCGACGAAGGCCGGCTGGTCAACAAGCTCACCCTCGACGCGACCTGTCCGATCTCGAAAGAGACGGACTTCAAGAAGTGCGCCGTCAAGGTGACCAAGGTCTGAGCGGTGCCTGGCGCTCCCCGGCGGCTGCGGCGGGGAGCGCGAACGCGGCCATGACTATTTCCTGTGCCCATGTCTGAGCAAGCGCCCTCTGCCGCTGCGAGCAACAAAGCCGTCCAGGCGCGCCGCCGTTTCCTCAAGGAAATGGCCGGCGCGGCAGGCGGTGCCTGCATGCTCGCGCTCGGCGTCGGACTCTACGGCAGCGAGGCGTCGGCGCGTCCCGCAGCGGCCATCCGCCCGCCGGGCGCGCTCGATGAGCCGGAGTTTCTCGCTGCTTGCGTGCGCTGCGGGCTGTGCGTGCGCGATTGCCCCTTCGATACGCTCAAGCTGGCCGAGCTGGGTGACAACGTTGCCACCGGCACGCCGTACTTTGAAGCGCGTAAGGTGCCGTGCGAGATGTGCGACGACATCCCCTGTGTGGCGGCCTGTCCGACCGGCGCGCTCGATCGCGATCTGACCGACATCGGCGCGGCGCGCATGGGGCTGGCCGTGCTGATCGATCAGGAAACCTGTCTCAACTTCCTCGGCCTGCGCTGCGATGTGTGCTATCGCGTTTGCCCGGTGATCGACGAAGCGATCACCCTCGAACTGGTGCACAACCCGCGTTCCGATCGCCATGCGATGCTGCTGCCCACGGTGCATTCGGACCATTGCACCGGCTGTGGTAAGTGCGAAAAATCCTGTGTGCTGCCCGAGGCGGCAATCAAGGTGCTGCCGCGCACGCTTGCCCAGGGCAAGGCGGCCGAACACTACCGCAAGGGCTGGGCCGAAAAGGAAGCGGCCGGTGGTTCACTGATTGGCGAGCAGCAGCAATTGCCGATGCGCGGCCTCGAAGGCCGTGAATACGGCGACACCCGCGTGGCGCCCGGCTATGTGCCGCCGGCGGTCGAACCCGCTGCGCCCGACGGTCTTGATTCGGGGTGGAAGCCATGAGCGCTGCCCCCACCTCCGGTGCGGCCGTGCCGCCGCCACGCTCGGTCAAGGGCACTGCGCGCGCCGGCGCGGTGGCGCGTCCGGGCGCCGAAGCGATCGAGGAAAAGGGCTGGCTGCGCGCGCACAAGTGGCTGCTGCTGCGCCGTGTCTCCCAACTGGGCATTCTCGCGCTGTTCTTGCTCGGGCCGTGGTTGGGGCTTTGGATCGTCAAGGGCAATCTGTCCTCGAGCCTGACCCTCGGCGTGCTGCCGCTGACCGACCCGTTCGTGCTGCTGCAATCCTTCGCCGCCGGCCAGTGGCCTTACAAGGAAGCGTTGCTCGGTGGCGGCATCGTGCTCGCCTTTTATCTGCTGCTCGGCGGACGCCTGTTCTGCTCGTGGGTGTGTCCGGTCAATATCGTCACCGATACCGCGGCATGGCTGCGCCGCCGGCTCGGCATCAAGGGCGGCAAGGTGCCCAGCGAACACACGCGTTACTGGCTGTTGGCGTTCACGCTGCTCGCCTCGGCGCTCACTGGCACGCTGGCGTGGGAGTGGGTGAATCCAGTGTCGATGCTGCACCGCGGACTCATTTTCGGTTTTGGCCTGGCGTGGGGCATCGTGCTCGCCGTCTTCCTGTACGACCTATTGCTCGCCAGCCGCGGATGGTGCGGTCATGTGTGCCCGATGGGCGCGTTGTATGGCCTGCTCGGCAAAACGGCGCTGCTGCGGGTGAGCGCCGACAAGCGCAGCAAATGCAACGACTGCATGGATTGTTTTGCCGTCTGCCCCGAACCGCAGGTCATCCGTCCTGCGCTCAAAGCAGTCGGCCAGACCCATCCGCTGATTCTGGATAAGGACTGCACCGACTGCGGACGATGCATCGATGTGTGCAGTCAGGATGTATTTCGTATGACCACCCGATTCGACAGGAGCGAGGCATGAAAAACAGAACCCGTCAATTTTTGATCGCCGTGCTGGCGGTCGCCAGCCTCGGCGTTCATGCGGCCGGCGCCGTGGAGAGCATTCGCGGGCGCGAGGTTTCCGCCGACGAACTGGAGCCCGGTCGCTATAGTGTCGGGAAGGACGGCCCGCCGATCCCCCGCGATTATGTGCAGCAACCGCCACTTATCCCGCACAAGGTGGACAGCTACAACATCACCACCAACTTCAACAAGTGCATGGATTGCCATTCGTGGACCCGCTACCGCGAAGCGGGCGCCACCAAGGTCAGCCTGACGCACTTCAAGGATCGTGACGGTAAGGAGCTGTCCAACATCTCGCCGCGGCGCTACTTCTGCCTGCAATGCCATGTGCCACAAACCGACGCCAAGCCGCTGGTCGAAAACACCTTCAAGCGTGCCGAAGGCCTGCGCTGAACCCGCGATGCACAGGAGCAAAACATGAGTGAAGACAACAAGAAACCCGGCCTGTGGGGACGCATGCGCGGGGCCGGACTCGGGCTGGTCGCGCTGGTCTTTGTGGCCGGTATCCTGTTCTGGGGCGCATTCAACACAGCCATGGAATGGACCAACCGCGAGGCCTTCTGTATTTCGTGTCATGAGATGGAAGCGAACGTCTATCAGGAATACCGCAATACCATCCACTACTCGAACCGCAGCGGCGTGCGCGCCACCTGCCCGGATTGCCATGTGCCGAAGGAATGGACCCACAAGATCGTGCGCAAGATCAAAGCCTCCAAGGAGTTATGGCATCACTTCCTCGGCACCGTCGACACGCCCGAGAAGTTCAACAACAAGCGTCTTCAGTTGGCGGAAAATGAGTGGCGGCGCATGCGCGCCACCGACTCGCGCGAATGCCGCAATTGCCACAACTTCGAGTACTTCGACTACTCCATCCAGGGCCGCCGCTCCTCACGCATGCACCAGGACGGCTTCGCCGCAGGCCAGACCTGCATCGACTGTCACAAGGGCGTCGCCCACCAGCTCCCCGCGGTCGAACAGGACATCGGCGCAGACAAAGGCGGCGCCGCGCCGGAAGTATTCCATCCCGACAGCGCACCCAAACCGGAACAGAACTGAACGCCTGCCGGGAATTTGAATCGGGTCAAGGGTCGCGTGAGCGGCCCTTTTTTCGCATGCGCCCGCGTGTCCAAGCCGTCGGCCAGACCATTCGGGTGACCGGTTTGGTCACCTGAAGCTCCAAGCCAGCCGTAATTCCCGTCATTCCGGCGCAGGCCGGAGCCCCGAACCTCCCCGCACACAAACGACGTCCGTCGTCTATGATTGAATCGAATCCCCGCGAGACGCGCCATGACCAAGAAAAACACCA
>CBDULG010000302.1:0-3951 GCA_965367985.1 uncultured Rhodocyclaceae bacterium | reverse complement strand
GGAGGGGCTTTCCCGACCGTCGGCATTGTGTTGCCTCGCGGGGGTTGCTCCCCTCTCCCCCCGGTAGAGGGGCCGGGGGTGAGGGAACGCCGGCACAAGGTTCAACAAGACAGCCCGCAAGGCCGAAGGCAGCCGGCATATCGCGCCATCTCTCACGCGGCTTCACCCTGATCGAGCTGCTGGTCGTCATGGCCATCGTCGCCACGCTGCTGTCGATCGCCGCGCCGCGCTATTTCGATCACCTTGACCGCGCACGCGACAACAGCTTGCGCCAGAGCCTCACCGTGATGCGCGATTCGATCGACAAGTTCGCCGCCGACAACGGGCGCTACCCCGAAGTGCTCGACGAACTCGTCGCCAAACGCTACCTGCGCTCGATCCCCGCCGACCCGATCACCGAAAGCGTCGCCACCTGGATCACCGAGCCACCCCCCGACGACCCGCTCGGCGGCGTATACAACGTGCGCAGCGGCGCTGGCGAGCCATGGCAGCGCTGGTAAAGCAATTCACCCCTCTCCCCGCGGGAGACGGGCCGGGGTGAGGGAAAGCGCTACAGCGAACAAGGAATCCGCTGCTCACGCACGAAGATCAGCACGGACGCGAACTCGCCAGCGCGGCTACACCTATCTGCTGGTGCTGTTCCTCGTCGCCGGCATCGGCGCAATCATGGCCGGCGTTGGCCAGACCTGGCAGGCGCGCGCGCAACGGGAGAAGGAAGCCGAACTCATCGCCATCGGCGTCGAAATCGCCCGCGCCCTGCGCCGCTATCACGACGCATCGCCGGAAGCGGCGCAGACCTGGCCGGCGAGCCTCGAAGTGCTTGTCGAAGACCGCCGCTTCCCCGAACCGCAACGCCACCTGCGGCGCATCTACCGCGACCCACTCACCGGCAAAGCGGAATGGGGCATCGAACGCGACGACACCGGCATCACCGGCATCACCGGCGTGTACAGCCTCAGCGAGGAGAAACCTTTCAAACGTTACGCTCTCCCGCCCGAACTGGGCGAGACGGCGGCCAGCGCCGAGGGCTACCGACAATGGGTGTTTCGGCCGGCCATCGACACTGCGATGCCGGCCGTGCCAGCGGGTAGTGCGGCGACGTTCGGGGGATCCCGGGCGCGCTGAACGAGTAGGGCGGAAGGCGCTCGACGCGGATTACAGCATCTACGAGGGCTTCGAGGCACCGGCATCGCCGGACGTCTACCGGAAAAAACCGAGCTGTTCCGAATCGATTTCTTACATGAGGCAGACGAGACGTTCGGCCCCGCCCGGCAAGGCGGACGAGACCGTCGTTCAGGCCGGCGCCATGATGATGGCTCAAGCGTCGGAGAAGCTCGCCGGGATCATCGCGGCACGGTTTACGCTCAGCTGGAAGATGTCCGGTCGGGCGTAATGGCCTGCGACGTCGAACGAGCGCCGCGAACGGGCTGCCCGTGCGGGGTCGATCTCGGCGTACAGCACTTCCTTCTTCTGGTGCAGCGGGCCTGCCACCGGGCCGCCCCAGGGCTCAAAGACCACCGCGTCGCCATCGCACAGCCACTCCTCGGCCGCGAATAGCTCGTCGCGTTGCGGGAAGCCTTGAGGTACATCGCTGGAATGCATCGCGGTGGCGAGGCTGATCACCCAGCAACCGCCTTCGCGGGCAATGTGGCGCAGTGTCGCGAGCCAGCCTTCGCCGCAGTCCCAGGTCGGCGCAATCAAAACTTCGAGATTCTGTGCATATAGTGCGAAACGCGCCAGTGGCATGTAGTTCTCCCAGCACACCAGGCAGCCGATACGGCCGACCGGCGTATCGACGACGCGCAGTCCACTCGCATCGCCCATGCCCCACACCATGCGCTCGGGATTGGTCGGCATGAGCTTGCGGTGTCGGTTGAGCAGACTGCCATCGGGACCGATGACAACCACCGTGTTGTAGAGCGTGCTGCCGCTGTAACGGCGGTCGATCTCGTGCATGCCACACACCACGGTGATGCCGTGTTCGCGAGCGGCCTCCATGATTGGTGCCAGCGCACCGTTATTGACGTCGACCGCATTGTTGCGCAAGCGGTCGTGGATCTCGCCCGACAGGCCCATGTCGCCCCCTGGCCTGAGCCGCCACACCCAGGTCGGATAACCGGGCAGGAAGGCCTCGGGAAAGACGGCGAGTTTGGCGCCCGCCTGCGCCACCTCTTCGATGCTGGCAACCGCGCCGGCGATCGACGCCGCCAGGTCGAGCAGCACGGGAGGATTCTGGATTACTGCAATCTTGTGGTTCATGAACTCACCTCGCTATGGCTGGTTGGAGCTGGGTCATTCCGGCACGCTGATGCCGGAGCCGCCCATTTCGGCGGGGACATCTTTCATCTTTGGCAGTCCGTCAAGGATGTGCAGCACGGTTTCCTGATAGTGCACGTGAATGCCCGGCTTGAACGCGAGTGCAGGAATACTCGCCGCATAGACGTCGGTCAGCCCGATGCCGGGATGCTCGGTGAAGAGATGGCCACCACACTTCGTGCACCACTTGCGATAGCTGTTCTCGGTCTTGTTGTAGGTGCCGATGTGTTCGGCACCCTGGGTGACCTTTACCGACTCGGGTTTCCACAAGGTGAAGGCATTTACCGGCCCGGCCGACCAGTGACGGCATGAATTGCAGTGGCAATAGCCCATTGCCTCGGGATCTGCGCTGACGGTGAACTGCACTGCGCGACAGAAGCAACTCCCCTGATAGGTGTTTTCAATGCTCATGATCTGTCTCCTTGTTCTATCGCATGATGTGATGACTGCGTCGGCGTCCGTGCTCAGGCCAGCGGTGCCCGTCTGCCGGCGGCCACCACCAGTTCGCACGGGCCATTGAAGCCGTCCGGGCCTTCGAAACGTGCCAGCGCCACCCCGATCTCGGCCCATACGGCGGCCTGCGCCGCTTGATCGAGCCCGCCGAGCATCTGATGCAGCGCGCCGAAGGATTCGCGTTCGAAACGTACGCACTCGGCAGCTGACGTAAGTCGCAGCGGCGCGCTGACCGTGCGCTCCTCGACGTCTTCGAAGCCGGCGTCCGTGAGCGCCTGGCTGAGCGTTCCGGGCTTGCCGAGACTGAAGGGCCCCGGTTGGCCTGCAGCGGGCGGCGGCAGCTCGGCGCGCTCGCGGATGATCGACACCGGCAGCGAGAAAAATTCGTTGCTTTGGGGCGTCGAGTAGACGATTGCCGCAAAGCGTCCGCCAGGCTTGAGTGCGTTGAGGATGCCCTTCAACGCCCGCTGCTGATCGGGGAAGTAGATCAGCCCGACGCGTGAGATGGCTGCGTCGAAGCTGCCCGGCTCGAGGTCGAGTTCCTCGCCGTCCAGCACCCGCACCTTAACCTGCGCGTAGCCCTTTGCGCGCGCCGCGGCGGCGGCGTATTCGAGGATGTTGGACGAGATATCGGTGGCCAGTAGATAGCCCTTGCTGCCGATACGCACTGCCGCCTGCAGGCTTTGGCCGCCGGCGCCGGCAGCGACATCGAGCACGCGCGATCCGCGATCGACGCCCGCCATGTCGAGCATGGTCTCGGTGGCCGGGCCCAGCCAGCTGCGCAGCGTGCCGCCCCAGTCGTTCCAAGCCTTGGCGGCACTCTGCCACTGCTGCCGGGTGGTGGTCTTGTAAAGCTCGGGATTGAATTGGTTCGCGCTCATGATCGGCTCCTTGATGGATCGGCAGGATTGCCGCGTGGTTCTGGCGCCTCGGCGTCTGTTACCCTGAACCCACGTCGCCACTCTGGCAGCGCACCGTTGTAGCCAGCGTTTGAAGATCGACAGGGCTGCGAGAAAAAAAGGGCGGGGACGTCAAACAGGGGAAGTCGACGTGCCGAACGCGGCCAAAGGCTTACCGGGCAAGAACTTGCAGATTCGCCTGTTGGGCGAGCTTGAGGTACGCCGGGCCGGCGCGGTACTTGCGCTGCCGGCGTCGCGAAAGACCCGGGCACTGCTGGCCTAT
>CBDULG010000301.1:0-3966 GCA_965367985.1 uncultured Rhodocyclaceae bacterium | reverse complement strand
CGTCTTCGCCGAGGTAGCGCAGGTAGTCGTTGAAGCCGATGTCGGTCTGGTTGCCCGGCCCGACGTAGGTGGAAAATCCCACGTGCCCGTTGTGCTCGGCCTCCAGCACCAGTGCCAGCAGCATGTTGCCCGACTGCGAGATGAAGCCGATGTCCCCGGGTCGCACGTTTGTCAGCGCGAGCAGGTTGACCTTCTTGTGCAGGTTGAACATGCCCGAGGTGTTGGGGCCGATGATGCGCACGTTGCCGGCGCGCGCAGCGTCCATCATCGCGTCTTCGAGCTTGGCGCCCGCTTCGCCGGTTTCGCGAAAGCCACTGGCGAGGATCACCGCGCCCTTGACCCCCTTCTTGCCACACTCGGCCAGCAAGCCGGGCAGCGTGGCGGCGGGCGTGCAGATCAGCGCGAGATCGATCTTGCCCGGCACGTCGGCCAGCGAGGCGCAGGTCTTGACGCCGAGGATCATGTCCACCTTGGGATTGATCGGGTAGATCGCGCCTTTGTAACCATCCTTGATGAGGCCGATCATGGCCTTGTAGCCCCGCTTGGTAGGGTCGGCCGAGGCGCCGACGATGGCGATCGAATCGGGCGCGAGGAAGTCGTGCAGTGGGCTTCTGCCGGCGTGCGCGGTGTAGGTTGGCGTCACTTCACTCATTTCATTCTCCCTTGAATACCGGCGAGCGTTTCTCGGCGAAGGCATCGACGCCCTCTTGCCAGTCGCGCGTCGTACTCACGAACATCATGCCCTCCAGCTCGGCGGTCAGTGCGGCGTCGAGCGTGCGTTCGCCGGCCATGTTGAGTTGCTCCTTGGCCAGTTGCATCGAAAAGGGCGCCTTGCCGGCGACCTTGCGGGCGAAGTCGCGCGCTGCGTCCAGGAAGCCCTCGTCGGGCAAAGAGCGGCAGGCCAGGCCGATGCGCACCGCTTCCTCGCTGCCGACGCGCTCGCCCAGGAACACCAGTTCGCGCGCCTTGGCGAGCCCGACCAGGCGCGGCAGCAGAATGGTCACCGCGCCGCCGAGGAAGGCGCCGATGCTCACCTCGGGCAAGCCGATTTTTGCGCTCTCGGCCATCAGCACAAAATCGGAGGCGATCGCCATCTCCGCCCCGGCGCCGAGCGCGAAGCCATTGACTGCGGCGATCACCGGTTTCTTGAGCAGCAGCAGACGCTTGCAGACGATCTGCTCACCGAGCAGATACTGTCGGCGGTCGAAAGCAGTGCGTCCGGCCTTGTGTTCCTTAAGATCGGCGCCCACGCAAAACGCACGCCCCTCGCCGGTGAGCAGCACCACACGCGCGTCCGGATCGGCCTCGGCCCGACCGAGCGCGTCGTTGAGTTCGTCGTAGAGCTGCTGCACCACCGCATTGAGGCGCTGCGGCCGGTTGAGGCGGATTTCGGCAATGCCGTCCTTCATTTCATAGAGGATGGTTTCGTAGGGCTTGCTCATGCGCGGGTCTCCTGTGGTTGTTCAAGGTTCGAAATCGGCAGGGCGATCGCATCGATGTGTTTGTCCGCTGCGCTTGGAGAGCCGGTGCGCGTTCGCCCTCACCCCCGGCCCCTCTCCCGAAGGGCGAGGGGAGCAATTTGTGCGCCGCCGGCGCGCGTGCACTTCTTCCCTCTCCCTCCGGGAGAGGGACCGAGGGTGAGGGCGCGGCGTCGGCGGTTTTACCGTATCTCGATGTTGAGGTCATCGATGAACTTCTCCTGCCGCTCGAGCGCCTTGAGGGCTTTCTCGCCGAGTTTCTTGGCAACCAGATTCACCAGCCCTTCGCAGAACACCACATAGGCGCCGATGCTGTTGCTGATGTAGCTGCTTTCGTGGGGAATGAAGAACGCGTGGCGGGCCTGCGCGGCAAGCGGGGAGGCCCGCGTGTCGGTGATCGCCAGCACGGCAATGCCCTCCGCATTGGCGACGCGGCTCACTTCCACCGCGCGCCGGCTGTAGGGCGAAATCGACGACACCACCAGTGCGTCGCCTTCATGCAGCTGCGCCAGCGTCTCGGCGATGCCCAATCCGGGCACGTCGAGGGGCGACACATCGCCGCGGATCATGCCCAGGCCGTAACACAGCGACGAGGCCACGGCGTGCATCTGGCGCACGCCATACACCCGCACACGCGGCGCAGCGGCGAGCAGCGTCGCGGCGTCGCGCAATTCCTTGGCGGTCACGTGCGAGAGGAGGCCATTGACGTTGTCGATCGACTCCCGCGCCAGCCGCAGCAACACACCAAAGTCGTCGTCGCCCGGCACCGGCGCGTCGAGTAGCCGGTGGCCCTGCTGGCTGTAGAAGTTGCTATGGGCGGCGCGCGTCAGGCTGTCGCGGAAGACACGCTGAAAATCTGAAAACCCGGCGTAGCCAAGTGTTCGCGCCAGGCGCGAGAGCGTCGACGCGTTCACGCCGAGATTCGTCGCCAGTTCGGTGATCGAGCGCAGTGCCACGTCTTCCGGCCGCTCCACCAGTCTCGCCATTACCGTCAACGCCTTGCCGCCAAGCGAAACATCCGCTTCGCCACGCCCGATGCGCACCACCAGATCGCGCAACTCGGCGACCGTCCGCGGCACGACGAGGGCCCGACTTTCAGCCATCGTCCGAATCCAGTATCACGCGGTGCCCGTCGCGAAATCGAAAGCGCGGCCCGCGCGCGGGATGTTCGTACACCTGCCAGTCGATGCCGTCGGGGCTCACCACGATGTCGGCTGTCGCAAGTGTGTTTTCGTCGTCGCTGTCGCGCGGGTCTTCACGGCGAATCGGAAATTGCGGAATGTGCTGGTCGGCGAGGATAGCGAGCGGGTCGACCGCCGTCTGCGCCGCGTTTGCAGCCGCCAGCAGCGCATCGCCACGCCGCTGGCGGTGACCTGACGAGCCGGTGATGAGTTGTGGCAGGTCGCGCATTGCTGGGTGAATCGCATGATTCGCATGCATCGATGGCGCGTCCAAGGTGAGCACCGAGCAGTCATAGGCGTTGAATTCGACGCTTAGCAACGTGTCGCTTTGCCGATGCGCAAGGCTCAGGTGGTAGCCACCGGCGCGCGGCGAATCACGCAGTATCGCCAGCGCGTCGTCGAGGCTGGCGGCGGTCAGCATGGCACGCGTCAGCACCATGCGCGGCACGCCGACATCGACATTCAGCGAGCGCAGATTATTGACCGTCATCGCCAGGCCACCGTCGCTCACGCCATTGCTGTGACCGGGCAGTGACGCCGGGTAGACGAAGGAGGCGAAATCGGGCTCGCCTTCGACGCTGAATTCTCCGATTGCGCAAGAGCCGGCAAAACCCGGATCGCCATCTTCGTTGTGCGTGATGCGGCGCGCATGCGAACCGGGCACCTGCACCGTGGTGCAACCGTCGGGCGCCATCGCCCACAGATCCCCACGCGCGTTCCACAGGAAGACATCGTCGAGCGGCAACTGGAGCCCCGCCGCGAGGCCCTCGAGTTCGGTCCACACGCGCGGGAATCGCTCGCGCGTCAGTGTCGCCATGCGCTGTGCCCGTTCGGTACCGCGCCAAGGCATCAATGTCGCCCATGCAGTTGTATTGAGCAGGTGAGCATGCGCCCGGGCCGCACCGAAGCGGCCGAGCGCGCGGCCGGCGTCGAACGGACTGCCGGCAATCTGGATGTGGGAGAGGTGATTAATATTTTTCGACATGGTGGATAAAGCCCCGCAGACCTTGGTTAAGTGCGTTGCAAATCAATTCGACGGGCGCGCCGTCGGCTGCGATATGAGCATGGCCGTGATAACGAGGCGGGTGCCGGCCGGCCGCGCGAAGGCGATCTCATGGATCACAACGACCCTCGTCATGCCCTCTCACCCATGGGCGGCGGGTGATCAGCGCGGCCGCGACAACGGCAGCAATCACCCGTTTCCTCAAGCGCATTTTGCGAATTGTCCCCGTCCCGCAATGGAGGTCGGATTTGCTGTTATGCAAACATACTTGCATCAATCGACTGTGCTGCAAGTATATTTGCGC
>CBDULG010000300.1:0-3974 GCA_965367985.1 uncultured Rhodocyclaceae bacterium | reverse complement strand
CGCTGGTGTGGCTGCGTCACGAGTCCGACGTGTGGTTCGAGATCACCACGCTGCTGATTCCCGGCGAGAACGATTCCAGCGCCGAGATACAGGCGATGAGCGCTTGGATCATGCGTGAGCTGGGGCCGGACGTGCCGCTGCATTTCACCGCGTTCCATCCCGACTTCAAGCTCGACGCGCATCCGCCGACGCCACCCGCTACGCTCATCCGCGCGCGCCGCATTGCGCTCGATGCCGGCCTGCATTTCGTCTATACGGGCAACGTGCGCGACCTCGAGGGCGCAACCACGTCATGCCCCGGTTGCGCGCGGCCGCTGATCGTGCGTGACGCGTACACGATCGTCGACTACCAACTCGACGACAACGGCGCGTGCCGTCACTGCGGGCATGCCCTGCCCGGACATTTCGGACCTTTTGAACGCAGCTTCGGCACGCGGCGCATTCCGGTAGCGATACACGGTGCCATTCGCTGATCGAGAGACGCTGACGGCGCGCCGCACTTGCGGTACCTTAGCGGGATGGTCATGAAATTGCGTCACACCGAGTTGAGCATTCCCGCCGGCACGATCTGGCTTCGCGCGCGTTTGGCGCACGCGCCCGACGTGCGCGGCCTTGTCATCATTGCCCATACCAACAACGGCGAGGCTAACGGCAGCGTCGATGCGCGCTTTGCGCAAGCGCTGCAGTCGGCCGGATTCGCTACCTTCCAGCTCGATCTGATCACCGACCAGGAAGCGGCGCGCGACACCGACGTGCGCTTCAATACCCCGCTGCTCGCCACACGTATCGAAGCGGCGTTCGACTGGCTCGACCATCAACCGCCGCTCGACGGTCTGGCGCGTGTGCTGGCCGCATCGGGCACCGTCAGCGGTGCCGCGATGCGCGCGGCAAGCCGCGCCGATGAGCGCCTGCAGGCACTGCTGTGTCGCGCGGGACGTCTCGACCTTGCCGGTGCCCGCCCACTGGGCACAGTCGCCATGCCGGTTTTCGTCGCTGTCGGCGAAGCCGATCCCGGCCGCGGCATGATCGAACGCGCCTTCGCGCTGATCCGTGCCGAAAAGACCTGGCGGGACATTCCCGACGCCGGCGCGCATTTCACTGAAGCCGGCACCATCGAACAGACCGCGCAGCTGGCCGCGGCATGGCTTGATAGCGTGTTGCCGGCGCCACAAACCGCGAGCGCTGAGCCGAGCGTCGATGCCACCTGAACCCTTGGCCGGCGCTGTCCCACGGGCGCCCGCAGCGAAGCACATCTAACCCTTTTCTCTTTTTGAATCAGGCACTAAAGTGCAGTCAGGCGGCGCACCCGAGTGCGCGCCTGCGTTCGTGTGACTGCAAGGGCCGCCACACACGAACCCGAACTATCCGCCATCTACGAGCCGGAAGTCAGCCGCGGCCACAGAGTTGAATCGATGATCAGCGCCATATCCACCACGCCAACCCTCCCCGCCACCCGCACCACTTCGCCGCAGGCGCAGCAGGCTGATTCTTCGGACCCGCGGCGCGGCGCGGAGGACGCGCAACGCAATCGCTCCGCGAGCAATGACGCCACCGAGGCTGCGCGCCAAGCCGAGGCTACTGAGCTGGCCACCACAGATCGCGAGGTGCGCGCCCATGAAGCCGCGCACCTCGCCGCAGCGGGCGGCCTCGCGCAGGGTGGCGCGAGCTTTGACACGGTGCGGGGCCCGGACGGACGCGCCTATGCTGTCGGCGGTGAAGTGTCGATCGACGTGTCGCCCGGTCGCACGCCCGAAGAAACGATCGCCAAGGCGCAACAGATCCGCAGCGCCGCCCTTGCGCCCGCCGACCCGTCGGCACAGGATTTCCAAGTCGCGGCTCAGGCAGCGCAAATGGCGCACCAGGCCCGCCAGGAACTCGCCACACAGCAGGCGACCCAGGGTACGGACGGCGCGTCGAGCGGGACGGCCGGCAATGACGCCAGCGGACGCATCGCGCAAGCGCTGTCTGCCCTCGACGGCACCACGGCCAGCGCCGGCGCTCAGCTCAATCTCTTCGCCTGATTACGCCGCCCACGCGCCATTGACGTTTTCGCCTAAATAGAAAAAGCCCGGATGAGCGCCAATGGCGATCATCCGGGCCGCGTCGATCTTGCCGCCTGCGTCAGCGCATGAAGTCGTTGCGCTCTTCGCCCTCGCGGATGACTTCACCCTCAAGCACCAGCCCTTCTTCGGGCTTCGCCTCACGCATCTTCTTGCGCAAATCGCGCGTTTTCCACCACAGATAGCCCCACGCAACCGCGCCTACGGTCGCGACAGCGGCAAACAGCACGACGGAAAACATCAGCGCCAGCACGAAGATGCCGGCGGCGCCGAGGGTTGCGAAGAACTTTTGCAACGGGCTCAAGGGCTTGGCGTCGGGGCGGGCGAAACTGTTGAAGAACTTCACGCGTTCCGGGTCGATGTGCATTCACACTCCTTCCGTGCGGCTCCCGCGCAAGGCGGCAGCCTGAAATGAATTCGGCGAACGAGGCCGCCACATGGTGTCTTGGGTAGGTACGACACCCGTTCCGTGCTTAGGTTCGGTCCGATTGGCCGACTACTCGATCCGTAACGAAGTCGACACGGGGCCGCCCGGTAAGCCGCTCAGTGTATAGGTGTAAGTTTTGTCGCCCGTCGAGAGGGGAAACTGCTTGCCAAGTCCGCCGAGGCTGAGTCGGTCGCCGGCCTTGATCGTCATGCCACGGCGCCGGGTTTCCTCCACCAGCCACAACACGGCGCGCAGCGGATTGCCGAGAAGGGCCGAACCGGGAGCACGCTGAAGAACGGCGCCCGTTTCATCGGCGAATACTGATTGCATCGCGGCCATCGCCTGTACGAATTCCGGTGTCGCCTCGACGGTCACGCCCGGCCCCATGACCATGCGCGTGGCCGCAGCATTAATCGCCACGACCGCGCTTCCGGTGATCTTCTCGTGCTCGGCAAACTGCAACGCGACAAGCTCCATATACGCATGCACGGTGCTCAAGTGCGCTGCGGCTTCCAATTCCGTCGTGGCATCCATAATGCCCGCATCCTTGACCACGACCATCAGATCCGGTTCGATCATCGGCCGATATCCGAAGTCGCGCCGGATCGAACTGCCGTCCGGGATAAACATCGGCTCGAACAGCACGCCATACGCCGGCCCGGAAATAGCGAATCGTTGCTGCAAGGCCTTGCCGGTAAAGGCGGTCTTGTAACCGACCGGAGCACCCATTTTTCGACCGAGCAGCGCAACGTACTTTTCCTGCGTGCAATACGCGTCGTCGAGGCTGATATCCGGCGGGATACCGGTAACAGGCGCCGTCGGAAAACCTTCAACCAATCTTTCTACCACGGCGTCGTCGAGGCATTTCGAGGCGAGGCCCGGCGAAAAGAACGCCACCAAAAGGGTCGCTACCGCGCGCCTGCGCCAACTCACGCATGCAGACATTTGTGGCATCTCCCGTTTTTTCGCCAAGCCGCGCGCTGCGCCATGCCATTCAACGCATCAACGACCACGCACCATCGACATGATCTGCGCCGCATCGAGGCTACCGGCCTTCTCCTGAATCTGCGGGAGGTACTGCGTCTGGATTCCCTTGGCCTGCACGAGCAGGCTCTGGAAGGTTTCCTGCAACAACGCCGTGCTCATCTGACGCCCGCCGGCGTAGTAGCGTTTGGCGACATGGCCGAGCGCGTAAGTGGTGGCAAACGAGAAGGCGACGCCCGTGGCCGCCTTACCCAGACCGCGTCCCAATCCCCCACCCACCTTGCCGAGCAGCCCGCCCAGCAGCTTGCGGCCGAACTGTTCGAGGTATTGCGACGTGAGGCCGACACCGACCGTGGTCAATAACTCGCGGATATGGCCCTGATCGAGTTCATAGCCATTGCTTTGACCGATGCGATAAACCATCTTGATCTGCAAGGGAATGATCGCCATCGAGGCCCACGACTGTGGCAGCAGCTCGAGCGCGCCATTGAGGATGGCGTAGT
>CBDULG010000299.1:0-3998 GCA_965367985.1 uncultured Rhodocyclaceae bacterium | reverse complement strand
ACGCGGTGCTGTCGCTGCCGCTGGTCAAGTCGATCTACTCGGCAATCCGCGATTTCTTTGGCCTCGTCACCAGCGATCAGAATTCCGACGTGCTGCGCGTGGTCAGCTTTACCTGGCCCGGCACCGAGTTGCAGTTGATGGGTTTCGTCACGCGGCGCGATTTTTCCGACCTGCCCGCGGGCATCGGCGGCGATGATCGGGTGGCGGTGTATTTCCCGATGAGCTATCAGATCGGAGGCTACACCCTGTTCGTCCCCGCCTCGCAGCTTGAAACCGTCGACATGCCGCGCGAACAGGCAATGCGCTTCATTCTCACGGCCGGGGTGAATGCCACGCGCGACACAGGGCGTGGGGAATGAGGATAGCCGCAGCCTGCACAGCGTGGCGGCTTTCACCGTATCATCCGTCGGAAGCGAGCGTGCCGAACCCGTTAAAGCCACATTCCGCGCTCTTCTATTGCAAGGTGGAACCTAAATGAACGACGACTATCGCGACCGCATTACTGTCGAGGCGGGCAAGCGCGGCGGAAAACCGTGCGTGCGGTCACTGCGGATCACTGTTTACGACGTGCTCGAATGGCTGGCCTCGGGTATGAGCGAGGCGGAGATTCTGACGGATTTCCCCGAACTGACCGTTGAAGACATCCGGGCGTGTCTTGCATTCGCCGCCAACCGCGAACATCAACTGACGACGATCGCGCCCAGTTGATGCTGCTGCTGGATCAGAATCTTTCCTTTCGGTTGCTGGACAAGCTCGCGCCGATCTTCCCGGGTTCCACGCAAGTAAAACTCGTCGGCCTCGACCGCGCTGACGATCGCACTGTCTGGCGCTACGCTGGCGACAACAATCTCGCTATCGTTACCAAAGATTCGGATTTTCACGAGTTCGCGCTGGTTTTCGGTCATCCCCCCGAAATCATCTGGCTCAAATGCGGCAACCGGCCCAGGTCATATGTTCTCGATGTGTTGCGCAATCATCGTGATGAAATTACGGCATTCCTTGACGACGACGATGTCAGTTGCTTAGAAGTGTATTGAGAGGCGCGGGGCCCAAAACGGCTGAGACCGGCTGCGCGCCGTTGCTACCGGCTCACTGGCGCGGATCACCCCGATTGGGCGGCAGGTCACCCGCTTCACTGGCGCGAAACGGATTGATGTCGAGCCCGCCGCGCCGTGTGTAGCGCGCCCACACCGCCAGATGAGTGGGCGCGCAGCGTGTCATCACGTCCATGAAAATGCGCTCGACACACTGCTCGTGAAATTCGTTGTGATCGCGAAACGAGACGATGTAGCGCAGCAGTCCCGCGCGGTCGATCGGCGCACCGGTGTAGCGGATATACACCGTGCCCCAGTCGGGCTGGCCGGTCACCAGGCAATTGGATTTGAGCAGGTGCGAGACCAGCGTCTCATCCACCTTATCCGCAGCGGCGTCGGCGCGCAGGTGATGTGGCGTTGGCTGGTATTCGGTGACGTCCACCTCGATCGCATCGATCAGCGTGCCGCGCAATGTAGCGATATGGCGTTCATCGGCGTCGAGAGCGCAAAGCCTGACGGTTACGGGCGCGCCCGCGGCCGCCGACAGGTCCTCAGCGATGCGCGCTTCGACCGCCGCCATCGACGCGAAGCGCGTGCCGTTGAAGCTATTCAGGTAGAGCTTGAGCGACTTCGATTCGACCAGGCGCGGCGATTCGGCCGGCACGCGGAACACCCCGACGGCGACCACCGGCTTGCCCTTCGGGGCGAGCCACGACAACTCGTAGGCGTTCCACAGGTCTTCGCCGACGAAGGGCAGCACGTCGCCGATGCCAATCTCCGCGCGCTTGGCGGCGCGGTCGAGCGGATACAGCAGCTCGGGCGCGTAGGTGTTGCGATAGGCGCTCGGCTTGCCCAGCGGCGAGGCCTCGGCGCCGTGCGGTGGTGAAACGGGATCGGTCATGCGAATGTGTCAGTTCAGCGGAATTGCAGCAGTCAGACGATTATAATCGGCCACCCTGCCCACCGCGCCCGCCCGATGACTGCCTCCGACATCGCGTTTTTCCGCCCGCCGCGGCTGTCGTGGCGCTTCGCCTCGGTATGGGCGCGCAACTACCGCGTGTGGCGCAAGCTCGCCGCGCCGTCGTTGCTGGGCAATCTGGCCGACCCGATGATCTATCTGTTCGGCCTCGGCTACGGACTCGGCGCGCTGGTGCAGACGGTCGGCGGCATTCCCTATGTGAACTTTCTCGCCGCCGGCATGGTGTGTTTTTCGACCATGAACACGGCAAGTTTCGAAACCCTCTACTCGGCCTTTTCGCGCATGCATGTGCAACGCACCTGGGAGAGCATCATGAACGCCCCGTTGGCGCTTGACGACGTGGTGCTCGCCGAACTGGTGTGGGCCGCCTCCAAGGCGACGCTGTCGGGCACGGCAATTCTGGCCGTCGTGGCGCTATTCGGTATTACCAACAGCGCGCTGGCGCTCGGCGTCATCCCGCTCATCTTTCTCATCGGCCTGACCTTTTCGGCGATGGGGCTGGTGGTCACCGCGCTGGCGCCCAACTACGATTTCTTCATGTACTACTTCACCCTCTTCGTGACGCCGATGGCGCTGCTCTCGGGCATATTCTTCCCGCTCGATCAGCTGCCCGCCGCGCTGCAGAACGCCGCATTCGCACTGCCGCTGGCGCACGCCGTGGCGATCGCCCGGCCGCTCATGCTCGGCCAGTGGCCTGCCGACGCGCTGCTACATCTGGCCGTGCCGGTGGCCTACGCGATCGCCGGTTTCTGGCTGGCGGTATCGATCACCCGCCGCCGCCTGCTCAAGTAAGAATCTTATGAACGATGACGTGCTGCTCGTACTCACCAACCTGCCCGACGAGGCCAGCGCACGCGCGCTCGCCAGCCATCTGGTCGATGCGCATTTGGCTGCCTGCGTGAACCTGCTCGCGCCGGCCACCTCGGTATTCGAATGGGAGGGCAAGGTGAGCACCGAGCAGGAGATTCCTGCGCTCATCAAGACCACACAATCGCGTTACGCGGCCCTCGAAGCGGCGATCCGCGACCGGCATCCGTATGAACTTCCCGAGATCATCGCAGTCCCTGTGACACACGGTCTGCCTGCCTACCTCGACTGGGTGCGCAACGAAACACGCCCCCGGGAAACGTGAACCAACCATGAATCGCCTGCTCGCGCCGTTCTTCGGCCTGCTCGTCGCACTCGTTCTGATCGCCCCGGCGAGCGCGCAGGAATTGCTGCCCCCCGAGCAGGCTTTCCGCGCGAGCGTGCGTACCTTGGCGCCCGACCAGCTCGAAGTGCGTGTCGACATCATCGACGGCTACTACCTGTACAAGAACAACTTCCAGTTCCGCACCGACCCGGAAAGTGTGATCACGGGCGCGCCGGACCTCCCGCCCGGGAAGATGAAGACCGACGAGTTTTTCGGCGATGTGGAAACTTACCGCGACGCCGTGGTGTTCGCGCTGCCGGTGCGTGCGCCGGCGGACGTCACGCAATTCGAACTTACCGTGATCAGCCAGGGCTGCGCCGACATTGGCGTGTGCTTTCCACCCCATCCCCAGCACTTCCCGGTCGACCTGACCCGCACGGCAGCGCCCGCCAACGCCGGGTTGCTCGCCCGGCTCGGCATCAGCAACGAAGATTCGCCGGTGATCGACTCGCCGGTGGCGGCGAACGCGGCTAATGCGGCGAGTGCGCCGAGTGGCGACGAGAGCAGCCGTATTGCCGGCCTGTTCGACGGTCAGAGTTTGCCGCTCGTACTGCTGACGTTTTTCGGCTTCGGCCTCCTGCTCTCGTTTACGCCGTGCACCTTTCCGATGATTCCTATCCTTTCGGGGATCATCGTCGGCCACGGCCACAAGATCACCAAGATGCGCGCGCTGGTGCTTTCGCTGGCCTATGTGCTGGGCATGGCGGTGACGTACGCACTGGCCGGCGTCGCCGCCGGCCTGTCGGGCACACTGCTCTCGGCTGCGCTGCAAAATGCCTGGGTGCTGGGCGGT
>CBDULG010000298.1:0-4017 GCA_965367985.1 uncultured Rhodocyclaceae bacterium | reverse complement strand
GGCTCGGCAGAGAGGGTCCCGCCGTGGGCGGTGACGATGGTCTTGCAGATCGACAGGCCCAGACCCGAGCCGCTGGACGCCCGGTCGCGTGAAGCGTCGGCACGGTAGAAGCGGTCGAACAGACGGGGGAGTTTATCAGCGGCGGGGGCCGGCGCGCTGTCGGACACAATCAGCCGGGCCATCGGCCCGTCGCCGCGCAGGATCACCTCGACCGTGCCGGGCGCCGTTGTGTAGCGCAGCGCGTTTTCGAGCAGGTTGCCGATCACCTGATGGATGCGGTCGGGGTCGAAGTTCAGCGTTACATCCGGCGCAATGTCGGTGTTCAGGGTCAGACCTTTTTCCTCCAGCCGGGCGCGGTGGGCGTCGACGGCCCGCCGCAGCGTGGCGGACAGATCGGCGCTGCGCAATCGCACGAATCCGGCCGACTCCGCGGCGAAAGACAGAATGCGGATGTCGTCCACCAGCCGGGACAGACGCAGCACGGCCTCGTGCGTGTCGGCCAGCGTTTTCGCGGACGGCGTGCGCACACCGTCTTGCAGCGCCTCGATCTGCGCACGCAGGATGGCAAGCGGTGTCTGAAGCTCGTGGGAGGTGTCCGAAATCCATTGCTGTTCTGCGGCCCGTGCCGCCTCGAGGCTGGCGGCCAGCGTGTTGTAGTAGTCGATCAAGCGACCCAGTTCATCGGCGCGTCGGTTCGGAATTCGTGAGGCGTAATTGCCCGCTGCAAGCGCCTTGGCACCGCCTTCCAGTGCCCGTAACGGGGCCAGAATGAGTCGCGACAGCAGCGCTGCGACAAGCCCCGAAAGGCACACCGCGACGAGCGCGGCGAGCGCAAGCGCGCGGTATTGCTCACGCAGAAAAAAGCTGTCTGTGTCTCCCATGGTGCCGCCGGGCGCAGCGAGCCCCAGCCAGCCCAGCACCGCCTCATCGCCACGCTGTGGATCGGGGATCGCGCGGCGCACCATAGGACCGCCCGGATCACGGCCGGCAATGATCGACGTGCCATCCGCGGCGATGAGAAACAGGCGGTCGCGCAGCGCACGCGTGTCCTTTGGCGGCCTCAAGGGCGGCGCCGCGCCCGGGGGTGGCGGCGCGAACTTGGGTTGCGGCGGGACGGGCGCCGGCGCTAGCGGACCGCCCAGCGGCCCCGGCGGTGATGCGCGCTCGGGCCGGAAGTTACGCCCGACGAAGGTTTCCCACGCTGCCGCATCTGCGGTCAGCCTCGACCAGCCGGGATCGCCCTGCGTGTGAACCGTTTGCAGCGCGCTGACCAGGTCGTCGAAGCGGCCGATCTCGGCTTGGAGCAGAGAGCGGGAAAAGCCGTCACGCATGCTGAGCACGACCATCGCAGAAAGCGCAAGGACGACCATCAGCGTGGTCAGGGCGATCGCCAGAAATATCTTCGCCGAAAGAGAGGAGTTCACGCGCATAAGCGGCCCACTTTGCGGCGCTATTGTGCAGGGACTGTGGAGATTGGCAAGGCCGTCCGGCCAAACGCCCATCGCCACGTGGTCAACGCCCGAATAGCGTAAGTACACGTTCTGAATCAGGAATACGGCTTTTTATCAGTACGTTGGCCGAAGCTTACGGATTCGTCGCGCATCGATTTCGACAAATCGTTGCCTCAAACTTCGGCTTCCTGCTGGCTCCATATTCATGGCGCACTATCCAGCAACCGGCCATCGGGCCACGCAGGAGGCAGCACTTGGAGATCATGACAAACGGGCGGCGGCGATTGCGCACCGCAGTATTCGGGACTCTGGTCGCGCTGACACCATTGGGTGCCGCAGCCGAGGAAGGCATCGTGCCGCTCGACCAGGAGACGCTGAACGCGATGGTGCGCGACGGGCGCGCCCAAGAAGCCTTCGAGCACGCCTTCGAAGCGGGCGACGAATTGAGCGAGTTCAGCTTTCGTGCGGAACACGGCGTTGGCGCCAACATCGGCGAAAACCGCCGCTTCACGCGCTTTCCGCGCGCCGATTTGTCGGGTCCGACGGAGTGGGCCAACCATTTTCCGAAGCGCGAGGGTGGCGCCAATGCCACCCGCTGCATCGCCTGCCATAATTCACCGGTGGCCAATGGGGCGGGGGACATTGCGATGAACGTCGTGGTGGATCCGGCGCATACCGGCGACCCCGCGCTTTACCTGGAACGCAACACGCCGCCGATCGTGGCCCTTGGCGTGACCCAGCGGCTGGCTGAAGAGATCAGCATGGCGCTCTACCGGCAACGGGACGCAGCGATCCGGCGCGCGTGTAGCGACGGGGTCGCCGACACCGAGCTCACTGCCAAGGGGATCGACTACGGGCGTTTGCGAATCACACGTATCCGGCAGCACCCGTGCGCGGTCGATATCGATGACAGCGGCGTTGACGGGATCGACAATGATCTGGTGGTGCGCGCCTTCGGCTGGAAAGGCAACCACGCCACGATCCGCGCCTTTACCCGCGGCGCCGCGCACAACGAGCTGGGCCTGCAGGCGGTCGAGATCGTGGGTCGCGAGGATGGCGATTTCGATGGCGTGACAAGTGAGCTGAGCGTCGGCGACGTGACTGCACTGACGGTCTACATGGCCGCGCTGGAGCGCCCGGTGACGCGGCGCGAACTGACCCGCCTGGGTCTCGACAAGCTCGATGCCCTTGACATCGCGAAGATTGCGGCAGGCGAAGAAGTGTTCGCCGCGGCGCAATGCACCCGCTGCCACATTCCACGTCTGGAAATCGATCATCCGGTGTTTCAGGAACCCTCGGCCACGCCCGGGTTTTATGACCAGCCGTTTCCGGACGGGTCGTCCCCTGAAGCGCACGGACTGCTGTTGAGCACGGCGATCCGCATCGATCTGACGCGTGACCCCCCGAACAACCGGATCGTGCGGGACGACGGCGAAGTCATCCTGTTGGGCGCCTTGTCGCGCGGCAGGGGCGGGCACGTCTGGGCGCCCTGGTACACGGATTTCAAGCGCCATGACATGGGGGCGGATCTCGCCGATCCCGCGGACCCGCTGGGGCTCGGGGCAGCCGTATTCATGACCCGCTCTCTGGCCGGCGTCGGCTCCACCGGGCCGTGGCTGCACGACGGGCGCGCCACCTCGCTGCATGAGGCGATCCTGATGCACGGTGGCGATGCCGCGGAAAGCCGCGATGCCTATCTGGACGCCGGTGTCGAAGAACGGTCGGCGCTGATCGCGTTTCTGCAAGACCTCGTCCTGTTCAAACAGGAGTAATCACGCCCGCGCCGGGATCGAAGAGCGCCGACTTCGCAGCCGACCGCAGCGGCGTGAAGAATTGATTGTCGTAGCCCGGATGCAGCGCAGCGGAATCCGGGAACCGCTGCACACGCCGCAACGCTTGTGGGCGAATGATTATTCGCCCCTACCCGGCCGTCGATCCCAGCGGCGCCCTCAGTCGCCCATCACCACGCCTTCACGGCGCGGATCGGCGCCACCTTGATACACCGGCGCGCCATCCACCTGTGTGCGCATGATGGCCTGCAGGCCGCTGGTCATGTTCATCTCGCGCACTTCATGTCCCTTCGCGGTGAGCGCCTCGACGACGGCGGGCGCGAAGCGCTTCTCTTCGAGCAGCGTCGGCCCGCCGACCGAGGCGAAGTTGGGCAGATTGATTGCCTGTTGCGGCGTCAGCCCCCAGTTGAGCGTGCCGTACAGCAGCTTGGCGGTGTAGTGGATGATCAGCGAGCCGCCGGGACTGCCGCCGCTCATCACCAGTTCACCTGTCGCCTTGTCGAACACCAGCGTCGGCGCCATCGACGAGCGCGGGCGCTTGCCCGGCTGCACGCGGTTGGCAATCGGCGTGCCGTCGGCGTCCGCGGGCGCGAAACTGAAGTCGGTCAGCTCGTTGTTGAGCAGGAAGCCCTTCACCATCTGGCGTGCGCCGAAGGCGTCCTCGATGGTGGTCGTCATGGCGAGTGCATTGCCGAAGGGATCGACGATGCTGATGTGACTGGTGCCGTACTCGGGCTGCTCTGGCATCGGTGCATACGTGGTCTTCATCGCGCCGG
>CBDULG010000297.1:0-4030 GCA_965367985.1 uncultured Rhodocyclaceae bacterium | reverse complement strand
ATACGGCGAAATACGATGCACGCAGCAGCACGGTGAGCGGGTAGGCGTACATTACTGCCAGCTTGTCGGCGTATCGGGCGCCGACAACTTTAGGCGTGATCTCCGAGAAGACGAGAATCAGGAACGTGACCAGAATGGTACCCGCGCCGAGTGCCCAGCTCTCTTCGCCGAACAACTCGATCGCGGTCACGCTGACCAGCGTTGCGGCGGCGGCGTTGACCAGGTTGTTGAACAGCAGGATAACGCCGAGCAGCTTCTCCGTCTCGCCAAGCAGTGCGATTGCCAATTGCGCGCCACGGTGGCCATTGGTCGCCATCGATCGCAAGCGATACTGGTTCGACGCCATCATGGTCGTCTCTGCCATCGAGAACAGACCGGAAAAAACCAGCAGCACCGCCAGTGCGGAGAGCTGCAACGATAAGGGAATATCAGACACGAAGGGTCGCTGGGCCGCGGGGTGAGTCGAGTATTCCGGCCAGCCTGACCGATGTCAACGCGGCCAGGGTGTCATGCACCGCGCTGCAGAACCACTTCGATCACGAAGCGGCTCCCCACGTAGGCGAGCATGAGCGCCACGAATCCGGCGATTGTCCAGCGCTGAGCGACCTTGCCGCGCCATCCCCACAATCGGCGCCCGAGCAAGAGCCCACCAAACAACAGCCACGAAATAAAGGCAAAGATCGTCTTGTGATCGACTTCGAAAGCCTTGTCGAACAGGGCTTCGGAGAACACGACCCCCGAAACCAGCGTCAGCGTCAGCAGTACGAAAGCGATGCGGATGAGGCGAAACAGCAGGTGCTCCATGGTGAGCAGCGGCGGCAGGCTCGAAAACGCCTTCGACAGATTCGCGTGATGCAAGCGTTTTTCGGCGATTGCCATGACAAGCGCATGGAGCGTTGCCAGCGTGAACAAGCTGTAGGCGAGCATCGCGACGATGAAGTGCGCCCGAAAGGCCGGGGAATCCGCCTTGTCGAGCAGATGCGGCGCCGGAAAGAAGCCCGGCAGCAGCGCGCACACCGCCGCGGCCGGCATCACGAATGTCTGGAGACCATCGAGGCGGGCGAAGAAATTTTCGATCCAGTAAAACAGCACGGCCAGCCAGACCATCAGAGAAAGCGCCGGACCAAATCCGAAATGCATGCCCTGCCCGGGAAACAGCGCACCGTGAAGCACCATGCCGTGGGCGATTAGCGCCATCAACAGCGCCGCTCTTTCCCACCTCGACAATCCTCGCCGCGGTGCCTTGCCCGACGGGTGCCAGCGGGTGCGCCAGAAATGCACACCGAGTGCGGCATACATCGAAGCAGGCAACAGATGCAGTAGAATCGAGGGCATCCGATAAGTCTACTCCAAGGCCGAACTGCGAACCATCATGCTGGATAACCTGACGCAGCGACTGACCAAAGTCGCCAAGACCATCCGTGGTCATGCACGGCTGACCGACGACAATATCCGCGAAGCGATGCGCGAAGTGCGTATGGCTTTGCTCGAGGCGGATGTTGCCCTGCCCGTCGTCAAAGCTTTCGTCGACCGCGTGCGTGAAAAGGCGGTAGGCCAGGAGGTGATCGGTTCGCTGAGTCCTGGCCAGGCGCTCGTGGGCGTGGTGAATGACGAGTTGCGCTCGCTCATGGGCGGCGAGCACGAGGGAATCAACCTGTCCACACAGCCGCCGGCGGTGGTGCTCATGGCCGGTTTGCAAGGCGCGGGTAAAACCACCACCACGGGCAAGCTGGGAAAGATGCTGCGCGAGCGGCAGAAAAAAAAGGTGTTGGTGGTGTCGGTCGACGTCTACAGGCCCGCGGCGATCGAGCAACTCAAGACCGTCGCCGGGCAGGCCGGGGTGGAATTCTTCGCGTCGACAGCATCGCAAAAACCCGTCGACATCGCACAGGCCGCGCTGAGCCATGCGCGTAAGCATTTTTTTGATGTGTTGCTCGTCGATACGGCCGGCCGCTTGGCGATAGACGAAGCAATGATGGCCGAGATCAAGGCGCTTCACGCCGCCATCAAGCCGGTCGAGACCTTGTTCGTTGTCGACGCCATGCTCGGTCAGGACGCCGTCAACACAGCGCAGGCCTTCAACGATGCGTTGCCGCTGACCGGCATCGTGCTCACCAAACTCGATGGCGATGCACGCGGCGGCGCGGCGCTGTCGGTGCGACATGTCACCGGCAAGCCGCTGAAGTTTGCTGGCGTCGGTGAAAAACTCAGCGGTCTCGAAGAGTTCCATCCGGACCGCATGGCCTCGCGGATTCTCGGCATGGGCGACATCCTTGGCCTCGTCGAGGAGGCGCGGCGCGGTGTCGATGAAGATCAGGCCAAAGCGTTCGCGAAGAAGCTCAAGTCGGGCAAGGGTTTCGACATGAATGACTTCAAGGAACAAATCGGTCAGATGCGCAAGATGGGCGGTCTCAGTTCGTTGATGGACAAGATGCCCGCACAATTTGCCCAGGCGGCCGGTCAGCTGCAAGGCGGGGCGGAAGAAAAAATGGTCGGCCGGGTCGAAGCGATCATCAATTCGATGACCCCGGCCGAGCGCACCCGACCGGAAATTCTCAAGGCATCGCGCAAGCGGCGCATCGCCTCCGGGGCGGGTGTTTCGGTGCAGGAAGTCAATCGGCTGCTCAAACAGTTCGAGCAGACGCAGAAGGTCATGAAGCAGTTTTCCAAGGGCGGCATGGCAAAAATGATGCGCGGCATGAAGGGCATGTTTCCTGGCGGCGGCATGATGCGCTGAGCGCGTCCGCGTCGTTCGCGTGACGGCATGTTCCTTCTTCGCTGCGGCCCGGGCCGCCTTGATCGAGCCGGATCCTGCGCGCAAATGTGCGCTTACTTCGCGCTTGGCTGAAGCGGTCGTTTCGGGCCGGCTGCGCCCTGGACGCGGCGAGCCGCCGCCGGCACCGGTGACCGAGGTGGGCCGGCCGGCGCGGCCGTTGCTGGTGGCTCCGGATGCGGTGCCCAATCGGCGAATCTCCGGCGCAGAAGGCCATGCCGCCTTGCTGCATGCCATCGCCCACATCGAATTCAACGCGATCAACCTCGCGCTCGATTGCGCCTACCGTTTTCGTGAGTTGCCCGAGCCGTTTTATTCCGGCTGGGCGAACGTGGCGGCCGAAGAGGCGCATCACTTCAGTCTTTTGCGGACGCGGCTTCTTGCGCTGGGGCGCGACTACGGTGATTTCCCCGCGCATGACGGGCTGTGGGCAATGGCCGTCAAGACCGCGCACGATCCGCTGCCGCGCATGGCGCTGGTGCCGCGCGTGCTCGAAGCACGCGGCCTCGATGCCACGCCGCCGATCATGCGCAAGCTGAGCGCTGTCGGCGACGCCGACACGCTTGCCATCCTGGAGATCATCTTGCGGGATGAAATTGACCACGTTGCGCTTGGCGACCGCTGGTTCCGTTATTTCTGTGCGCAGCGCGGCCTGGAGGCCGAGGCGACGTATCTTTCGCTGATTGACGAACTCGACGCGCCGTGGCCTCGACCGCCGTTGAATCTCGAGGCGCGTCGTGAAGCAGGCTTTGGCGAACACGAACTGCAGGTTCTGAGTCGGCCAAGGCCTTCGCGCGGGCGGGTTTGACCGCACCCGGCCCGGCTGAAGCCGGTCAGTGCGTCATGTCCTCACGATACGCGTCGTGACATGTTTTTCACGCCTCGCCGACCTCGCCGATGGCGTTGCGCGTGGCGGTGACGTCATCCCCGTCGGCGGTGTCGGCCAGGGTGTCGACGGTTTGCTACAGGGCTGCGCCTCTGTCGCGAAAATCGTCCATGTTCGATCACGCTTTGGCTAACAGGCGGCTCCCTTTGACAGGCCGCGTGTCCGGCGTGTAAGTGATAGGTGTGAGGCGTTCGGCCCACTGCAGTTTGCGCACCCATTCGCGAAGCTGGCCATGTGCCAACCCATGATGCGGTACGCCCCCTGGTGGAAATCGACGGGGTCCTTGCCGATATGATGGTGCGCGACTGCGGTTGAACTGGCGGCGACGAACGCCGTCGCAGCAGCGAGTGAAAAGATGCGTCACCTCATTT
>CBDULG010000296.1:0-4045 GCA_965367985.1 uncultured Rhodocyclaceae bacterium | reverse complement strand
ATCCACGCAAAGCGCCGACTGCTCGCGCGGTTGGCGCTTATTCGTCACCCGATGACGCCACGACGCATCGGTGGCGACGCCCCACCATGTTGCGTTTAGGCGCAGTGCATCAGGACAGCCTGGCGCCAGCCTCATGCCAGTGCATCGCACAAGCGCCGTGCCTCGCGTTCGGCGCGCCGCGCCAGTGCTTCGGGCACCGCGTCGCCGCGCGCATGTGGCGCCGTCCCCGCGAAGAGCGTCGCCACCGGGCGCGCACCGATCACCCGCGCGGTCATCCTGAGCTGGCGCAGCGAGCCAAAAAACAGACGGCCGAGCCAGCCAGGTGCACCACTGGACGTGACCAGCAAGGCTGGGCGCGGCGGCTGACCGTCCTTGCGATACCGTGGCGCAGGCGTGCCGCTGGGCCAGAAAGCGAACACTGCCAGCCGTTCCATGAAACGCTTGAACAACGCGGTCACCGAACCGAGATTGGTCGGCGCGGCGAGGACAAAACCGTCGGCCGCTTCGAGTTGCGCCACCAGCGCGGCCATGCCGTCTTCGATCACGCAGCGCGCCGGTACATTCCCCGGCTGCTGCATGCACATGCGGCAATTGCTGCAGAACTCGATCGGCGTATCGCGCAGGCGAACTTCCTCCATTGCGATGCCGGTCGCGCGCAATCGCGCGCCGATCAAGGCGACAAGTTGGTCGGTGGTGCCGTCGGTCCGATAGCTTCCATTGATCGCAACGACTTTTTTCATAGCAAATATAAGATCGCACGGCACTTCATGGGGTCACCGCGCGTTCGAGCGCCTCGCGCGCCTCGGGCCTGCACATCACCACCAATACCTGACCGGGCACGAGCGAGAAATCCGCATCGGGATTGAAGACGAAGCCATCCCGCTGCCGGATGCCAAGCAACACGACATCCATTTGCGCCAGTTCCAGCGCATCCAGCGGGCACGGCACGAATCCGCGCGGCAGGTGCACTTCCTCGACCCGAAAACTGCCTTCGGAGCGCAACATCTCGTCGAGAAAACTGACCACCTGCGGGCGAATCATCGACGAGGCAATGCGCATGCCACCGGTGAAATCGGGCGACACCACGACATCGGCACCGGCCTGGCGCAGCTTGGGCGTGTTGCGGATTTCGTGGCAACGCGCCACCACCCGCACCGCCGGATTGAGCTGCTTCGCGGTCAGTGTGATCATGAGGTTGCGGCTATCCTCATCGGTAATCGCAAATACGCCGGCCGCATGCGCGATATTGGCGGTCACGAGCACGTCGTCGTCGCTTGCATCGCCGCACAGCGCGAGCACATCCGGTAATCGCTCGCGCGCCGCCTCGAACACGCGTTCTTCGAGTTCGATGACGACGAATTGACGGCGGGTCGCGGCCAGTTCCAGCGTCACGTTGCGCCCCACGCGGCCGAATCCACACACGACATAGTGTTGCCGCAGCTTGCCGATCTGTTTTTCCATACGCCGTCTCCGCAGCGTCTCGTCGAGATCGCGCTCGAGAAAGAACACCGACAGGCTGGTGAACATGAAGGTCACCGAGCCAAAACCCACCAGCGAGATGATGCCTGTGAACAAGCGGTCCCACACGCCGACGATTGGCACCACCTCCGCGTAACCCACGGTCGATAGCGTGATCAGCGTCATGTACAGCGCATCGGACCAGCTGGTGCCCGGCGGTCCGATACTGTAAAACCCGGCCACGCCAAGTACCACCATGCCGAACAACACGCCGCCCGCCACGAGAATGCGCGCGCGGATCCGCTCGAGCTGACGATAGCGGCGACGGTGCTCCGGGTGTGCTGCGCTCTGCGCCAGGTGTTCGCGTCGCCGTCGGTTGGAGAGGGGCAGTATCACGCGCGCAGTCCGCACGCCGGCTCGCGCGAACCGGCGGATTCAAAACGCAAGCTTAATCCGCGCAGTCACCGCGCGACAATCGTTGGCCGCCGGCGCCAACCTGCGTACGGCGCGCCAGCGCACCGATCAGCAGCGCCCCGAGGGCGACGCCGAGTGCGTCGGCCAACCAATCCCTGGGGTCGGCGACACGCCAGGTGGTGAGTCCCTGCGCGGCTTCAATGGCCGCGCCATAAACGAGCAAACCGGCGGCCACCCTGCGGCGCGCCACGGACCAGGCGACACCGCCCAACAGCATGAGGGCGGCGAAAGCCATCGCATGCTCGAGCTTGTCCTGCCAGGAGAACACATGGACCACAGGCGCGACCGGCAGCAAGGCAAGCATGAACACGCCCAGCAACGCGGCGCCGAACACCGCCCGAAGGACCTTGGTGCGGGACATCAGTCAGCGCCTTTCTGCTCGCCGCCAAGCGCCTCGACCACTGCCGGAACGAGCCGTTTGAGTTCGCCGGTCATGAGCGCGAAGTGGGTATCGAACAGCTCCGCCGCGCTCTCGCCACTGCCTTCGGCCGCTTCCTGCACCACATCGAGAAACTGCAGGCGCTTGATTTCACCTTTCTCGGTGAGCAGAAACGAGACGCGCTCGTCCCAGGTCAGCGCGAGGCGCGTGGGCAGCTTGCCTTCGCCCAGGTGGGTCTTGATCTCGTCGCCGTCGAGCGCGTGGCGCACATAGCGCACGGTGGCCTTCTCGTCACCCACCGACTTCAGTTCGCAGTCCATGTCGATCGTGAATCCGGCCGGCGCTTCGCCGCGGGCCAGCCAGTCGGCCATCGCGCTCACCGGGCTCAGTTCGGTGCGCAGCAGCGTGAGCGGAAAGGCATCGAGGCTTTGACGCAAGGCTTCGAGCACGTCCTCGGCCCGACTGACGCCGGGCGCGTCGACGCCCAACCAGCCGTCGCGCGGATCAATCCAGGCATGGACCTTGCGCCGCCGCGTGAACGCGCGCGGTAGCAGTTCGTCGGTAATCGCCTCGCGCAACGCCTTCATTTGCTTGCGACCCGGGGGGAAACCCTGCTCATGCTCGATCAGCGCGGCGCGCTCTTCCGCCTCCTGTCTGACCACCGCGGCAGGCAGCAGGCGCTGCTCGATGCCCAGCGCGATCAGCCACTGACCGGCGACACTGTGCACCAGCGGGCCGTCGGCAACCGGCGGCAGCCAGCCGCGCGATTCGGGATCCTGACTGCCACACGGCATGAAGCGCCGCCGCGCGAGCTGCTCTTCGAGCCGGTCGATGGCGATGTCCCAGTTCACGGGCAAGCGATACAACTGCAGGTTGCGAAACCACATGGGTGAGGATGCTTCCGTTGAGGGGTTATTCGGTCCGTGTCGATTCGGCGATCATGCGGATCACCCGTACCGTGTCGAGGTCGGAGGCGTGGTAGGCCGAGCGCACGTACTCGGCGTAGCGCAACGGTCCCCCTTCTGCCTCGTCCAGCCCGGTGCGATAGGTGAAGCGCAGAAACAGCGCGCCCGGCGCTTCAGCGGGTTGTTCGAGCCGAATCGTCAAGGTCCCGGCGGGATGCGCGTCGGTGGCCGCCGACTCGAAGCGGATCCACTCCATGGCCTGCCAGCGCACGGTGTCGTGCACGCACACCTGACCAAAGTCGAGACGGCGGGTGAGCCTTTCATCGGTTCGCGAGAGTATTTCACAGGACTCCAGTCCGGGTAGGAAGGGTCGCGGATTTTCCGCCCGGCACAACAAGCCGAACCACACCTCCTCGGCGCTCAGGTCCGGTACTTCAGGGGACTCCGGGTCGTTGATTTCGACCAGGTGCTCGAACTGCACGGCGGGCTCCACGGGGACAGGCGCGCAGTGTAACGCGAAAGCGGCAGCCGATTGCGCGCCGATTTCGGGTTAGCATGCTGCGCATGCACATTTCACGTATTTTGCAAAGCCAGGGCTTCGGCAGCCGGCGCGAATCACGCGCCCTGGTACGCGCTGGGTTGGTGCAGGTCGATGGCCGCACGGTCGACGATCCGTTTGCCGATTTCACGCCGGAGGGGCTTGAGTTCACGGTCGATGGCGAGCCGTGGCGCTACCGCGAGAAAGCGCATCTGATGCTCTACAAACCGCCATCCTACGAGTGCTCGCGCAAGCCGCAGTTCTATCCTTCCGTTTTTTCCCTGCTGCCGC
>CBDULG010000295.1:0-4087 GCA_965367985.1 uncultured Rhodocyclaceae bacterium | reverse complement strand
CGTGGCGACATTTCACCGCCGTTCACGATCTGTGCGTCGTGCCTCAACGCGGCCGCTTTCGGCGCAAAGCAGCCAGCAAGGGCAGGTAGCGGCGGCGCACGTCTGCGCTGTCTTCGAGCTCGGCAAGCCCCGCTTCGGCGCTGCGCATGAGCATCATGGCGTGACGCTCAAGCGCCACGCGATCCTCGACGCGCGTCGCCAGCGCTTCGATTTCGGTCAGCACTTCGAGCATGCGGATGGTGACCGGCGCATTGCCGTGGGCAAACTGGCGCAGCGCGTTGAAAGCCGAATCGAGCACTTCGGCGAAACCCACCGGTTGCGCAATGACGCGCGGCATGCCCAGCGTGTCCACGCGGATGGCGGGCGGCAGTTCCCGCTGGGCGAGGCTGGCCAGTGCCGACCCGAGGCGATCGACACAGGTGATCGCCGTGAACGGATCGTTGATGCCGGGCGACAACGCACGCGCAGCGATTTCCACCATTTGGTCCACCGCGAATTCGATATCTTGGGTCGCGGTGCGCTGCGCGCCGAAAATGACACAATCGCGCAGCGCCAGGCAGATCGCGTCATTGAGCGAGTCTGCCGGCCACACCGAGAGCACCGCCGCACCGGCGATCACGTAATCGCCTGGACGTCGCTCGATGCGCACCGCGAGATCATGCTGTGTCGCCAAGGCGAGCAGCGCGTTCGGATCAATCGCCTGCACGTAATCATCGCGGTCGGCACACACCCGGCCGGCCGGCCGGTCGAAATGGTGCGCCACCGACAGGTCGGCGTGCCCGTCTTGCACCGCGTCGCCATCCGCGTCGCCGATGTGATGCGGATAGAGCGTGTCCATCATCCGGCGCAGCTCGGCATGGATGTCATCGATCAGTGTATCGGCCTGGATATTGACCGCCACATGATGGATGTAATAGATCAGCACAAAGATGCTGAGCACTGCGAGAATCACCGCGAGGGCCACCGCCAGATGCGGCACGAAGGGCGCCGAATCATCGTGGCGCACGGTGCGCAGCACCAGCAGGCAGTATAGAAAAGTCGATACGAAGGCGCCGAGTGCCACCTGATTGACGCGGTCACGGATGAAATTACGCAACATGCGCGGACCGAACTGCGACGAAGCCAGCGATAGGGCGACCAGGGTGATGGAAAACACCACCCCGGCGATGGTGATCATCGAACCGGCGACCGTTGACAACACGGCGCTGGCGCCTTCGCTGTCGCCCGAGTAACCCCAGTCTTCGAAAATCGTTCCGGCGGTGTCAATTTTGGCGTCGAGACGCACCACCATCCAGGACAGCAGCGTGGCGGCAAACAGCATCAGCGTTGGCACGAACCAGTAGCTGGCGCGGACATGTTCCCAGTAATACAACAGCTTGAGCTTCATCCTCCGCCTTCGCGGGCTGCCGCCCGCCACTCGGTCCGGTGTCGCGCTCAGCGCGCGGCCAGCGCGCCGGCGTGGTGATGCAGATGGTCCTCGATAAAGCTGGCGATGAAATAATAGCTGTGATCGTAGCCCGGCTGCATCCGCAGGGTGAGCGGATGGCCAGCCGCGCGGCACGCCGCCTGGAGCGTTTCGGGCTTGAGCTGTTCGGCCAGGAAGTCGTCAGCCTCGCCCTGATCGACCATCAACGGCAGTCGTTCAGCCGCCCCGGCGATCAGCGCGCTGGCATCCCATGCCGCCCAGGCGCTGCGATCTTCACCAAGATAGTTCGACAAGGCCTTCTGACCCCACGGGCAGTCCATCGGGTGGCAGATCGGCGAGAACGCCGACACCGACACATAGCGCCCCGGATTGCGCAGCGCGCACACCAGCGCACCGTGTCCGCCCATCGAATGGCCGCTGATCGCGCGCCGATCGCTGACCGGGAAGTTCGCTTCGACCAGCGCCGGCAGCGCGGCCACCACATAGTCATACATCTGGTAGTGACGCTGCCAGGGTGCCTCGGTGGCATTCACGTAAA
Source organism: uncultured Rhodocyclaceae bacterium (assembly GCA_965367985.1). Taxonomy (GTDB): domain Bacteria; phylum Pseudomonadota; class Gammaproteobacteria; order Burkholderiales; family Rhodocyclaceae; genus Nitrogeniibacter. The sequence continues at coordinate 2,123 of CBDULG010000295.1, read as the reverse complement.
AACCGGCGCCGAGGCCGAGATCGTAGGCGCCCTCGGGGTCGTCGGGCACCCCTTCGCCACGCGGCGAGGTATCCGGCGCAACGATGGCGATCCCGAGCGCCGCAGCCACCCGCTGCGCGCCGGCCTTCTCGGTGAAATTTGCTTCGGTACAGGTCAGACCGGACAGCCAGTAGAGCACCGGCACCAGACCCCGTTCGGCCTGCGGTGGCAGATAGACGGCAAACACCATCTCGCAATCGAGCGTGGATGACCAGTGCCGCACGCGCAACTGCCGACCCCCGAAACAGCGGTGTTCGTCGATTATCTCAAGCGCCTTGTCCATTGCCGCCCTCACATGTCGTAGTGGATCACGCTGCGGATGCTCTTGCCCTCGTGCATGAGATCGAAGGCGCGATTGATGTCGTCCAGCCCCATGGTGTGGGTGATGAATGCATCGAGCGGAATTTCGCCGCGCTGCGCGCGCTCGACATAGCCGGGTAACTCGGTACGGCCGCGCACGCCGCCGAAGGCCGAACCGCGCCACACGCGACCGGTGACCAGCTGGAACGGCCGCGTGGAGATTTCTTCGCCCGCCCCGGCGACACCGATGATCACCGATTCGCCCCAGCCCTTGTGACAGCACTCCAGCGCCGAGCGCATCACCTTGACGTTGCCGATGCACTCGAAGGAGTAGTCGACACCACCCTTGGTGAGATCGACGATCACTTCCTGGATCGGCTTGTCGTGGTCGAGCGGGTTGATGCAATCGGTGGCGCCGAGTTGCTTCGCCAGATCGAACTTGGACGGATTGGTATCGACGCCGATGATGCGCGAGGCTTTGGCCATCACCGCACCAATCACTGCTGCAAGACCGATGCCGCCGAGGCCGAACACCGCCACCGTGGCGCCCGGCTCCACCTTGGCGGTGTTCATGACTGCGCCGATGCCGGTGGTCACGCCGCAGCCCAGCAGGCAGACTTTTTCGAGCGGCGCGTCCTTGCTTATCTTCGCCAGCGAAATCTCCGGCAGCACGGTGTATTCGGAGAAGGTCGAGCAGCCCATGTAATGAAACAGGGGTTTGCCGTCCTTGCTGAAGCGGCTGGTGCCGTCCGGCATCAAGCCTTTCCCCTGCGTTTCGCGGACCGCCTGACACAGATTGGTTTTGCCCGAGGTGCAGTACTCGCACACACCGCATTCGGCCGTATATAGGGGAATCACATGATCGCCCACGGCAACCGATGTCACCCCTTCGCCCACGGCCTCGACAACGCCGCCGCCTTCATGGCCGAGAATGCTCGGAAAAATGCCTTCCGGATCTGCGCCCGAAAGCGTAAACGCGTCGGTGTGACACACCCCGGTGGCGACGACGCGCACCAGCACCTCGCCTTTATTTGGCGGTGCGACGTCGACTTCGGTGATTTCCAGCGGCTGCCCCGCAGCCCAGGCCACGGCGGCGCGTGATTTGATCATGATGTTCTCCTGCCGGGATGACTCGCATTATCGGCCCACGCGATGCGTGAGCGTGTCGTCGCAGTATCGACTGCGATCATCCTAGCGCCCATGGGGCGCGGCTGTCGAAGTCGATACGAAAGCGTCCTGCATAAGGTCAACGCACAAGGGGCGCTTCTGGCGCCCCTTGTGTGATCGTCGCGCGATCGTCTACTTCACGCGGTTCTTGTACTCGTCGGTCCGCGTGTCGATTTCGATCTTGTCGCCCAGTTCGACAAAGGCCGGCACCATGACTTCGAAGCCGCTGCCAATGGTCGCAGGTTTCATCACCTTGCCCGAGGTGTCGCCCTTGACGGCCGGTTCGGTATAGGTGACTTCGCGCACGACCGAGTTGGGCAGTTCGACGGAAATCGCCTTGCCGTCATAGAACACCACCTCGCAGGTCAAGCCGTCCTCGAGGTACTTGAGCGCGTCGGTCATGTTGTCTGCCTCGACCTCGAACTGGTTGTACTCCTCGTCCATGAAGACATACATCGGGTCGGCGAAATAGGAGTAGGTCACTTCCTTGCGCTCGAGCGTCACCACTTCGAATTTCTCGTCCGCCTTGTGAGCCGCTTCCGAGGCACTGCCGGTGAGCAGGTTCTTGAGCTTCATCTTGACCACCGCGGCGTTGCGGCCGGACTTGTTGTATTCGG
>CBDULG010000294.1:0-4097 GCA_965367985.1 uncultured Rhodocyclaceae bacterium | reverse complement strand
CTTCTTATTTGCAAAGCGCAATTTTGCCATACCACGGCGCCTGCGGAGGCGCCAAAGATCGACCATGGCGGGCACAACAAAAAAGGGCCAGCGGCCCTTTTCTGTTGGTTTGAAGTTGGAAGACGTTCAGGTACTGGGTTGGTCTTCGTTCGATGCGAAACTGACCGGAACGAGAACGTACCGCTTGCGCGGATCAGCCAACGCTCTCGCTGTCCACGCCTCATCAGGCAGTATGGCCAGGGGAACCGCCTCAGTGACATCGGCAAAGAAGCTGCGCTCATTGAAGTTGCCGGCAAGCACCGACGACAGTTCGGCCAGCGTGCGCCGAAATGCTGCGCTGGACACTTGGCTTATGTTGTCACCCGATTCGAGCCGAGCCTCGATGCGACGCAGGACATTGGCACCCAGGCGCATGATGGCAGTGATATCGCACGTCGCCGGCTGCGCGGCGAGCGGCTCACCCAAATCGGCGGCAAGCTGTGCGATTGCCGTGAAAACCGTGCGACACAGTTGCCCATGTAACCAATCGAGTTTGGCCGTGAACAGCGCCGGATCAGTGTCCGAATCGATACGTTGATGCGCATGTACCTCTGAGCGGTTCGCGCTGACGATCGCCAGACGTGCGCTGACAAAATCGCCAAGTGAGTACGGTTGCCCCAAGGCCTCGGACATTTCCTGCACGTCGTCATCACACACTAACGCCCAGATCGTTTGGATCATTGTGTTGCTCATTACCCTCTCCTGAGTATGAAATGCCGCCACAGGCCCCCGCAGGGTTTCCCTGCGGGGCGCAATGATAAATGCGTAAAATTGGGAGCGATGTGAACTGCTCAACATCTACCCATATGGGCTAAGAAATAGTGACAATGGCCCCAAAATCCGGCCCTGGCGTGAGATTGATGCCGCGAATTGCCGGCACGAAACGATCGGTCAGCGTGGTGATTTCGGTGATCTCTCCGTCAGCGTTCTCGACGTGCTGCACGGTTTTGACGCGATCCTTCACCGTGTCCCCCTTGACCAGCAAACGCTGCCCGGTCTTCGAGGTGACAACACCACTGATCTGACCGGCCGCCAGCGCAAGCGCCAGATGCCATTCGCCGAGCGACTTGAGCGGTCGCCGTTCGGTCAGTCCGGTCTGTCCAAAACGTGACGCGAACTGAGGCCACAAGGTGTGCCGATGCAGTCGCGACAATTCGGTCGCGAGCTGCGCCGCATCGATGCGTACCGCGTGGAACTTGCGCGGCACGTCAGTGGCCAATTCCGGCACGAGATACGGGGTATCTGCCGTCGTCTCATCGAGCGTGGCGGCTTGTCCCGGCTCTCTCGCGTTGGCCAGTAACATCGCCTTGACTCCGGGGTCAGGTCGATCGGAGCGCTTGCGCACGCCGAAGATCACGCACTGCTTGAAGCGCTGTTCAGGCGCCAGGTAGAAGCGCACCTGGTCGAAATTGCGCGCCAGCGCAGTGGCATACTCCTCGTCGATCACGTAGTACGGCACGATGAGCACCAACACGCCGCCGTACTGCAGCGAGCGCATCGTTTTGCGGAAGAACATCTTTTCGAGTCGATCCGCTTTTACCCGCTCGCCGGTCTGCGCCTTGTCACTGACCGCATCCCCATAAGGCGGGTTGAGAAACAGCAACGAGGCCGTGCGGGCGCCAATCACCACATCGTGAATGTCGCTATGGATGACCGCGCCGAGCAAGGACTTGGCGTGCCACGCGCGCTCGGCGTCGAACTCGACACCCAGCGCCTCGACCGTTGTTCCGCCCGACTCGATATGCGCCTTCACTTCGGCCAGGGCGCAACCTTCGCCGCAGCATGGATCAAGGATGCGCAAATGCTGCGCGTCGCTATCGAGCAGCTGGACGATCCCCGCAAGCGTCGCTTCGTCAGTGGGGAAATAGCCGTTCTTGATGAAATTGCGCGCGAGGCGCGCAAAGATGAGAGCCATGTTGGTCTCCAGTGAATTCGGCGTCCCTGCCCTCGCGGGAAGGTGCCCGCCGAGGATTGATGAGGGAGTTGCCGTCTAGTGGTGGTTCAGCGCTGCGTAGGACTGCACATGCTCCAGAACCGCGGACCAGTCATGGACGAAGTGATCGCCCGCATATGGATCGTCGGATTCGTCCAGCGTGGCCGGTGGCCACACGTTGAATCCACCACCTTCGAGCCGTTCGATCTCCACGCCGAGCGCACTTGCCAGCGCTTTGGCGAGCTTGCGTGCCTTGCGGTGCGGCTCGGTGCGTACAGTGCGCGGACGAAAGATTGCGCTCAGTAGCTCTTGCATTTCTTGCATGTCGCCCTCCTACATCGTGTTGGTTGGGTTGCGCAGAAAACGCCAGATAGGCACCGACCGACCGTCGCGCGGATGTCGCACGCGTCGTCCGGTGGGTTGGAACAGTCCAGAGAGCAACAAGTCGTCTTGCAACGCCTGGTGCCCGGGGTCGAAATAGAATTCATCGTCGCCCAGCGGCTCGTCGGCTTCGACGATGAGGCTGAGGCGGCCGACCGCTTCGTTGAGCGGATCGTCCTGGAACAGATCAAGCACGCGCTGATCGTTGTGACGGCTCTCATGCACGATGAGCGGGCCGTACTTTCGTGTGGTGATACTGGCGAGAACCATGGCGAATCTCCGGTTGGTGATGAAAATCCCGCGGGTTGCCCCGGTGCCTGTTGCAGGGAATGACAGGCTGCACTGGAGACGCAGAAGCGTCGGCCAATACCCGGTTTCCGCGGCGGACGCACGCACGCATCCGCCGCGGGAACCGGGCTCGGTTCCACATGGTTTGAACAATTCGTTTTGAGTACGCTGCCCCCGGCGCCTGTGCAGCTCGATTGCTGATGCGCAGGCGAGGCACCGGAAAATGGGGACCAGATGCCGATCAACGGACGATCGACGCGATCATCCAAAAACGCCGCCGCGCTGCGGACGCGCGGCTATCCATGCTTGGACATAACCCTGACGGGCTGTCCCCAGCGGGCGATGCACCCCCGCTCGGGACAGCCCGCTACGCGGGCTTTTGAGAACTGAAGAAGAAGGGGCGCCTAAGCGGCACTTCTGCGTGAGAGGAAGTCTTGGTAGGCCTCCGATTCGACCGGATACCAGGTTTGATCGTCGGGAATGAAGCCGTAGTTGCGGCCTCCGTTTTTGAGATGGTCGCGCTGTACGCGGAAACGCATGCGGTCGATCGTCGGGTCGAGCTTGACGGGTTCGCGCTGCGCAATCGCCTGAGCGAGTGAATCGCCAAACAGGTCGATCAGATCCGACTCGGCCGTGTTTGTAGCTCCATCGGGATCAGGTGATGGCGCGGGCGCATCATCGTGATCCGGCGCTTCCGCGGGTTCCACGGCAGGTTCGGGCAATGCCGGTGATTGTGCCGGCGATGATTCGAACGGCGGTTCATCCGCTGGATCGGGTTCTACCGGCGCGGTGCCCGGTGAGCCGTCCTGAGACTCATCGATCATCAGATCGGCCAGTCTGGCCCGCACTTCGGTCACCGAGCGTCCGCGTGCCGAGTACGACCATGCGTAGATCGTCTCAATCACGAAGCGACCGCTGTAGGTGCCCTCCTCGAACTGGTCGAGTACGGGATCCTTGACGTTGAACGAACCGATGCTGGTGGTCAGATCACCGACGCTGAATGCGCCGCGCGAGCCGTGAATGATTTTGACTTTGAGTGTGCCTTCGACGGTCACTGTCATGACGTGGGTCTCCATGGTGGCAAGGAAAATGCCGGGAGACCGACCCACCGGGCAGATGCCCCGGCGGGAAAAGACGATAAATACAAGAGACGGATGGCCGATGCGGATCGGTATCGCGCTGAGCGCCGGCCGTTGGCCAGCGCCGATATGTATGGCCGGCACCACGAACAAAGTCGTGATGGCCGGTATGCTTCAGTACAGTGTGCCGCTTTCCACACGACACGCGGGTGCTACAACGCAGGGTCAGTGCCTGTAGCACACCGAATTACGATGCCCTTGAAGGCCGATTACAGGGCTGATGGGCCTGGTGGTGCATGTTTTTCAACCGAAACATGCAAAACGGCGGAAATCGAAATCAATTCGTGGAAGGCTCTTTCCTGAGCGTTGGTGCTCAG
>CBDULG010000293.1:0-4140 GCA_965367985.1 uncultured Rhodocyclaceae bacterium | reverse complement strand
GCGAGCGCCACGGCCTGACTGTGGTGATCCCTGGCGACGACGACCGCGACATCGTTCATCGCATCATTTACGAAGAGTTGTGCCTCGGGCAGGTCAAGCCCGAATCGCGCGACGAATATCGCCGGGTCATCGCCGCGCTGGTCTCACAGGGCGCAAAGGGAATCATCCTCGGCTGCACGGAGATCTTGCTGCTGGTCGGGCAGGCAGACGCCGACGTGCCGCTTTTCGACACCGCGGCACTGCACGCGCAGCACGCGGCGAAGCGGGCACTTCGCGCGCCCTGAATCGGCACAACGATCACATCAGATCGCTCGAGCGCGCACCCTGCCGAAACAGCGCTGCCGCTTCTGGCTCGAAGCGGAACGTGGCCATAAGATCATCGATGCGATAGTGCGGCAAGATGCTGTGAAGCGCTGCCGCAACCGCGCGCCCTTCGTTGCACCGTCCGGCCAGGCCGAGGCACGCCGCAGCGATCGCGCGAAGATGCGGGAAGGCGTTCGGGCGGCTGACCGCCTTGAGCGCCCAATCTGCCGCCTCGTCGAAGCGGCCGAGGCGTACCAGGGCGATCGCCCGTGTCGCCATCATCGCGCACAACAAGGGATCGAATGGACTCAGTTGGCGGGAGTGATCCACGCCGCCGATGCCGAGGCTCGGATCACCTGATTGCGCATGCACCCAGGCCAGCGAATAGTGGCCGTGCGCAAAGCTCGGGCTCAGATCGACCGCCTTCTCCAGTTCGATCAGGCTGTGTTCATTTTGGCCGCGAAACCACAGGGCGCGACCCATCGCCCAGTGGGCGGACGGATCGCGATCGTCGGCCATGAGGCTTTGCTCGGCCGCGCGGAAGGCACGTTCAATCTCAGGCTCGCGCTCGGTCCAGCGCTGGAACGCGTTCTGAAAATGAGTAAAGGACAGTGCAGACAGGGCACGCGCCCAGGTGGGGTCCAAGCGCACCGCCATTTCGAAAAACTGCCCGGCGAGTTGGTTGTGCTGCGGCTCGTAGCGATACATGTGCCACAGACCGCGGTGAAACGCCTCCCACGCATTCAACGACTCGGGCGGTTTGAGGATGGCGCGGTTGCGTTCGGCCACATCGATTTCGCCCGCAATCGATGCGACGATGCGGTCGCCGATCTGGTCGAGCATGTCGAATGTGTCTTCGAGCCTGTATTCAAACTCGTCGGTCCACACGATTCGGGCGGAGCGCGCCTCGCACAGTTCAACCGTCACCGTCAGGCGATCCCTGGCGCGTCGCAACGACCCCCCGGCGACATAGTCGACGTTCAACACGCGGCCGGCTTCCTGCGCTCCCACGCTACGTTCGCCGAGCACGGACATGGTGCCGTGGGCGATCACGAACAGGTGACGCAGCTTGGCGAGCCGGACGGTGACGTCGTGCACAAGCGCGCCGGCGAGCCGGTTTTCCTCGTCACCCGTGTAGTCGGCAAAGGGCATCACCGCAATCGATGCACGGTGCGCCGGGTCCGCAGGTACGTCCGCCATTACGCCATACGGTGACGCGGGCAGCGACATTGAAAACACGTCGAGTTGCGCGGACTGCGCGCGTTTTTGCTCCCGCGCTCGCGTCCAACTTGCGCGCAACGGCCGGCCGTCGAGACCTTCGGCTTCGAACAGACGCACCGTTGCCGCGACGTGTGCGTCCCCCTCGTTGAAACGGCCGCGTGCGGCGAGCGCATCGAGCAACACGGCGTGGGCGCGGACATCGAACGGGGCGATTTGCAGCAGCTCGTCGAGATAGCGGAACACCTCGTCCGCTTCTGGTGCGATCGCCGCCACCAGGTGTTCGAGCACGGCGGCGCGGCACGCCCGATAGCGACACCGTTGCGCCGTGATCCAGCCGCTGAATTCGGCACTGCGCTCAATTTCCAGCCCTTCGAGAAAATCGCCGGCGAACAACGCAGCCAACTCGCGCAGTTGTTGCGGCGCGAGCGGATCGACTCCGTGGTGGGTCGCACGCTCAATCTCGAGCACGTCCACGAAACAGTCCGAAAGATCCAGCGCAACGCTGTCGCCGCGCGTCTCGACCCGCGTCCGCCCGGGATCGTTCAGCACGCTGCGCATTTTGCTCAGGCACCAGCGCAGCTCACCGCGTGGATCGTTGGGAATGTCCCACAGAAGTTCGCATAGACGGCCGCGGCCGACGGCTCGCGGCGCCAGCGCAAGATAGCCAATCAGGGCGCGCACCTTGCGCGACGCGGGCAGCGCCAGCGCAACGCCCTGGCGGTAAACCGACAGGGGTCCAAGCATCTGAACTCGCAGCTGACTGCGCGCGCCGACGGACCGATCGGGCGGGCGGGGCAGCATCTCGCACGTTTCCACGCCGGCTACCACGCTCGCTCCCACATCAGCGTCCTAAATTCGATTCCAGGCTGCGGCAGGGGCATCAACCGCCCGGCGCAAGCCACCCACAACATCGTCAATTTGCAGGAGAAAATCATGGAACCATCCACTGCCATCGCCGACCGTACCGCCGTGACGCAAACCACCGACCTCGCTGCCGTCAAAGCGCGCCAGCAAGGTGCATGGTCGTCCGGCGACTACGCCATCGTCGGCACCACTTTGCAGATCGTTGGTGAGCAGCTTTGCGAAACTTTAGACATCCATTCGGGGCAGAAAGTGCTCGATGTCGCGGCCGGCAACGGCAACGCAGCGCTGGCCGCGGCGCGGCGCTGGTGCGACGTGGTCGCAAGCGACTACGTGCCCGCGCTACTCGAGCGCGCACGCCAACGCGCTGCCGCTGACGGGCTGCAGATCGCGTTCGAGATCGCGGATGCGGAAGCGCTGCCATTCGAAAGCGGCAGCTTCGACGTCGTGCTGTCGACCTTCGGCGTGATGTTCACGTCCGACCAGACGCGCGCTGCCGCAGAACTGGCGCGCGTGTGCAGATCTGGTGGAAAGATCGGCCTCGCGAACTGGACGCCGGACGGGTTTATCGGTCAGCTCTTCAAGACCATCGGCAAGCACCTTGCGCCTGCCGCCGGCGTGAAGTCACCGGCGCTGTGGGGTACACGAGAGCGCATCGAGGAGCTGTTTGGATCGTCGGCCGCATCGATCCGCGCCGAGCCCGCGCAGTTCGTGTTTCGCTATCGCTCGCCGGAGCATTGGTTGCACGTATTCAGGTCGTACTACGGCCCGTTGCTCAAAACCTATGCCGCGCTGGAATCCGCCGCTCAGCAAGCGCTCACCGACGACGTCATGGCGCTGATTCGGCGTTTCAACCGCGCCACCGAAGGCTCGATGATCGTTCCCAGCGAATACCTGGAAATCGTGATCACACGGCGCTGATAGGCATCTGCGCTGTGCGTCGCCACACTTATTGGAGGGCATACAACATGACACACCTCAAACGGACGCGCGCCGCGGCGCGCGTGCTCACCCTGACGCTCGCAGCCGTCGCGCTGTTGCAGCAACCTCTTGCCCGCGCCGGCGAGCCGCATCACACGGTGGTGCCATCGGCAACGATCGTCTGGGGTCCGGCACCGCCGTCCCTGCCACCGGGTGCCCAAGGCGCCGCCCTGTTCGGCCACCCCGCAAAGGAAGGCCCCTTTGTGCTGCGCCTGAAGTTTCCCGACGGATTCACCGTGCCGCCCCACCGCCATTCGAAAGATGAAATGGTCACGGTGATCGCGGGACGCTTTGGCGTCGGCGTCGGCGAAACCGGAGATCGGCAAGGTGCGACCGTTCTGCCGGCCGCGAGCTTCGTTCATCTTCCGGCTGCCATGCCGCACTTTGCATGGGCCGAAGGCGAGACGATCGTGCAGATCAACGGCGTGGGACCGTTCGACGTCAAATACGTCAACCCCAAGGACGACCCGCGCGCCCGCTGATCGCGGCGCCCGGTGTCTATGAAAGAGGCGTGCCCGGACTCGGCATTGTCCGGCCGCCTACACTTCTGCGCGCCCTGCCGTGCGTCGAACGACAACGGCAGGGACGCTTCGACTGCCCTAGCCTTCCGGGAGAGGGGCCGGGGGTGAGGGCAAGCAGTTCGCAAACGAAAGGCGGCGCAGAAAAGCACCTTCATGCGATCGCCCTCACCGACGGCCTTGCCGCCACATCGGCGCCGCGGGATACTTGCAGTAGTGACGTTTCCTTGACCTTGCCTTAGCGCGGGCCGGCCGG
>CBDULG010000292.1:0-4145 GCA_965367985.1 uncultured Rhodocyclaceae bacterium | reverse complement strand
TCGTGCCGACTCGACATTTGTGCGACGCGCACATGAAACGCCGCCGCGGGGCATTACGCCCCGCAAGCGAACCGGCGCATCACCGGTCGTGAGTCGACCTGATGGTGTCCTGCATCTCCGCTTCCACCGCCGGGTCGATATGTACTTCGTTCAGGTCGAAGTCGCCGGCGTCGGGGTCGTTGAAAACGGCAAGATCCATCTTGCCCTCGCTCTTGGCAACGATGCTTGATACCACGGCGTCGCCGGAGACATTCACCGCCGTACGAATCATGTCCAGCAAGCGATCAACACCCAGAATCAAGCCGATGCCTTCCATCGGCAAGCCGACCTGCGAGAAAACCATCGAGAGCATGATCAGACCCACACCCGGCACACCGGCGGTACCGATCGAGGCTAGCACCGACATCAGGATTACCGTCAGGTAGCCGGCCATGCCGAGTTCGACGTTATAGACATTGGCGATGAACACCGTCGCCACGCCCTGCATGATCGCCGTGCCGTCCATGTTGATGGTCGCACCGAATGGCACGGTGAACGAGGCCACCGAATTGTCGACGCCCATGCGCTGCGTCACCGTGCGCAGCGTGACCGGGATGGTGGCGTTGGAGCTCGACGTGCTGAAGGCGAATATCTGCACATTACGAACTTTTTTGAGGAATGTGAGCGGACTGAGGCCGGAGAACACCTTTAGCGTGAGTTGCAGCGTCACGAAGAGGTGAAACAGCAGCACGCAAATGAGCACGACCACATAGCCGACCAGTTGCACGAGCAGATCAAGCCCGAGATTCGCCATCGCGCGCGCCAGCAGGCAGAACACGGCGTACGGCGCGAGGACCATGATCAGACCCACCATCTTCATCATGATCTCGTTGAACAGTTCGAACATCTCGACGATGCTCTTCCCTTTGCGGCCAAGGAGCAAAAGACTCATGCCGAGCAAGATGGCAAAGAAGATGATCGACAGCATCTCGCCTTCCGCCATTGCGCTGACCGGATTCGACGGCACGATGTCGATCAATACCTGCGACAGCGGAGGTGACTCCTTGCCGGTGAACTCCGCCGTTGTCTCCACGTTCATGCCGCTACCGATTCCAAGCCCCGCAGCGATGATGATCGCCGTCGCGATCGCCACAGCCGTCGTCAGGATGTACAGCCCGAAAGCCTTGCCGCCGATCCGCCCGAGCAGCTTGATATCGCCGATACCGCACACGCCGCAGATCAGCGAAAACAGGACGAGCGGCACGACCAGCATTTTCAGCGCGTTGACGAACATCGTGCCGACGATGAAGAACAAACCCTCGATCAGGTAGAAATTGACGAACGCGTCTTTTTCGTTCAGGCCTGCCAGGTTGATGCCCAGACCGACGACAATGCCGGCGACCATCCAGACTAATACTTTGGCTGTAAGACTCATAGTGCGGCTCCCCAAGATGAGCTATTGGATTGCTCAATATACCCCTGATCGGCACGGGCGCCGAACATCGCCGGGCATTGCACGTTTCAAAACTGGGTGCACATAGCTTTTATGGATAGAGCCGGGCAATACGCGGCGTGAAGATGCTGCGTGTGCTGAAACTGCGTTCGTCGATCCGTCAATCCCGTCCCATGGCCGCGCGCAACCGATCGCTCAGTCCATCGACGATCAGCACGAGAACAAACACCGCAATCAGCACGGTCGCCGCCTGCGCTTGCTGGAAGATCGAAACATGGTAGTAAAGCATCTGCCCGAGTCCCCCCGCGCCGACGAAGCCGAGCACGGCGGCCATGCGGATATTCATTTCCAGGCGGTAAAGCCCGTAGGCGACGCACTGTGACCAGATCAGCGGCAGCGTGCCGTAGAGGAACGCGGCGATGCCGCCGCTGCCGGTTTCGAGCAGGCTTTGTTCGGGCTGCGATGGCGCGTTTTCTATGGCTTCGGCGAACAGCCGGCCGAGTACGCCGGTGGTGTGCAGGGCCAGTGCGAGCGTGCCGGCGAACGGGCCGAGGCCAGCGGCCAGTACCATCAGCGTGGCCCATACCAGCTCGGGCACGCTGCGCAGAAAATTAAGCATGAAGCGCGACAGCCGTTGCGTCGCGGTGCCGTGGCGCCCGGCCGCGGGCAACGCGAGCAGCATCCCGGCGGCCACGGCGAGCAGCGTGCCAACCATCGCGACGGCGAAGGTTTGCAGCGCGCCGTACGCGGTCTTGCGCAGGAAATCGGGGTCGAGGTCGGGCGGAAAGAATGAGGCGGCGAAACGCCCCATGCTCGCTGCCGCGTCGGCCGAAAAAAGCGTGCCGAAGTCGATATCGAGGTAGGCAAAGCTGGCGACCACTGCGGCAATGATCAGCCCGCCGGTGAGGATGCAGCTCAGGCAGTAGTCGAAGGCACCGGATGCGGGCCGGGATTCGGGGGCCCGGGTCACGCCAGCGCCTTGCGCAGCGCCGAACTGAGCGCGTCGGCGAACAGCACCAGGACGAGGAAGACGAGGAGAATCGTCGCCGCCTCGCCGCCGTTGAGCATCTTCATCGACTGGTCCATCAACTGCCCGAGCCCGCCCGCGCCGACGAAGCCCATGATCACCGAGGCGCGCACCGCGCACTCCCACCGATAGACGGTGTAGGACGTCAGCTCTTGCGCGGCGTTGGGAAGCAGCCCGTAGGCGAGCGCTGCAAAGCGCCCGCCACCGGCTTCGAAGATGGCGCGCGCAGGACGCGTGTCGGTCGACTCGAGAATCTCGGTGTATACCTTGCCAAGCATGCCGCCGTAGGTGATCGCCAGCGCCAGCACGCCGGCCGCCGGCCCGAGGCCGAGCACGCGCACGAACATCAGCGCCCAGATGATTTCAGGAATGGCGCGCAGAAAGACGAGCAGCGCCCGCCCCCCGGCGCGCACCGCGCCGCCGCCGAGCCGCCCCGGCCCCGGTCCGATCAGCGATACCGACAGCGCACGGCTACACAGGATCGACAGCGGCACGGCGAGCAGTAGCGCCAGCGCGATCCCAGCGGTAGCGATGGCCAGCGTCTCGAGCGTCGCCTTGAGCAGGTAACCGAGAAATTCGGTCGAGGTCTCGGGCGGAAGGAAGCCGCCGAGAAATGTCCCCATCACGCGCAGGTTGCCGGCGTCGAACAGCACCGAGGGGTGGAACTCGGCGAGTTGCAAGAGCGGCCACAAAAGAACCAGCGCAACGATCGTCCAGCCGAGACGGGTGCGTGCGTCCGGATCGCGAACGGGTAGCGGGAGCGTTTGCGCCGGCGCCGTCACGTCATCGCCCGCGGCAGGTATCCAAACGCACGACCTTTGCGTCCGGTGCGGCGACGTCACTCTCCGCGTGGCGCGCGATCGCATTGGCCTGTGTCGGCAACACCCCGCCCTCGGCTGCGTAGAGGTCGCTGAGCATCGCGTCGGTGATGCGCCCAGGCGGCAGATCGAACACCATTTCGCCACTGCGCAGGCCAATGATGCGCGGGAACCACTTGAGCGCCAGATCGACCGCATGCAACGACGCAAACAAACTCGCGCCGGCGCGCTCGGATTCGGCCACCATCTCGCCCAGCGCAGCATCGGCGAGCGCGGGGTCGAGGGCAGAGACCGGCTCGTCGGCAAGGATCAGATCGGGCTGCTGATAAAGCACGCGCGCGATACCAACACGCTGAAGCTGACCGCCCGATAACCGGTCGCAGCGCTCGAACAGACGGTCGGCCAGATCAAAGCGCGCCAGCACGGCCTGCGCACCGGCGATGTCGGCCGGATAGATAAGCGAGGCGATGCCCTTCCACATCGGCAATCGACCGAGCCGGCCGGCGAGAATCGCGGTGACCACCCGCAGTCGCGGCGGAATTGGCGGCGCCTGGTGAATCGTGCCGATGCGTGCACGCATGCGCCGCAGCTCGCCGGCCGAGCGCTGCCAGGGATTGGCGCCAAGGATTTCGAGGCGGCCTTCGGACGGCCGCAGCGCGGTGCCGAGCAGCCGGATCAGGCTGGTCTTGCCGGAACCGGACGGGCCGATCACCGCTACGCGTTCGCCGCGATCGAGGCGAAGCGAGATGCGCTGCAGCGCGGTGAAGCCGTTGCCGTAGGTCAGCCCGAGGTCGTCGAGTTCGAATCCCATCAGGTGATCAGGTCACTTTGCAACGCCGTTCCCTCACCCCCGGCCCCTCTCCCGGCG